>JAFAWC010000700.1 GCA_019242135.1 Mycobacteriaceae bacterium
ACAACCCGCGGGTGCAGCGTCTGGTGCGCCGATTCACCGGACACGCCGTCAGTCCGGAGGCGGCCGCCGACAAGATCCTCGCCGGCGTAACCAAGAACCGTTTCCTCATCTACACCTCCAACGACATTCGCGCGCTGTATCTGTTCAAACGCACGATGTGGTGGCCCTACAGCATCGCGATGCGCCAAGCCAACGACGTGTTCACCCGGCTGATGCCCCGGACGCCCTAATCGGGTGGCGCCAGCTCCAGCCGCACCCCCAGCAGCCGCACCGGCCGGTCCAACTCGAACAGATCGAGAACGTGCAGCGCGGCCGGAACCACGACAGCGGGATCGAGGGTGGGTTCGGCCAACTTGCGGATCTTGGTACGGGTGAAAAATGCCGAGTTACGCACTGTCACGGCGACCCGGGTCACGATGCGCGACTCGTCGGCAACCTCGGCCAGTGTGCGGCGCGCCAATTCCACTATCGCGGAATCCATCTCGGCGCGGTCGGTGAGGTCGCGCGGGAACGTGATGACGTGGCTGCGGGACCTGGGTACCCAAGGTTGCGCGCTGACTGTCGTGTCGCCGCCGCCCTTGGCCAGCAGAAGCAACCACAGACCAGTGGTGGGGCCGAACGCGGTGGCCAGGACGTCCGGATCCGTCCTGGCGAGCTGTGCAACAGAGGTCAGGCCCATTGCCGCAAGCTTTTTCGCCGTCTTCGGACCGACGCCCCAGAGTGCGTCCACCGGCCGCTCGCCCATCACGGTCAGCCAGTTGGCGTCGGTGAGTTGATAGATGCCAGCCGGCTTGGCGAAGCCGGTCGCCACCTTCGCGCGCTGTTTGTTGTCGCTGATGCCCACCGAACACGACAACTGCGTCTCGGCCGCGATCGTGGTACGGATGCGTTCGGCCAGTTCGATCGGATCGTCAACGTCGGCGCCGAGATAGGCCTCGTCCCAGCCCCATACCTCGACCGGGTAGCCGAACCCGCGCAGCAGGTCCATCACTTCTTCGGACGCGGCGTCGTAGGCGGCAGGGTCTGACCCCAGGAAGGTCGCGTCGGGGCACTTGCGGGCCGCGGTCCGCAGTGGCATGCCCGCATGAACCCCGAATTTGCGAGCGGGGTAGGACGCGCAGGTGACCACCTTGCGTGGTTCGGTCGGATCGCCGTTGCCGCCGACGATCACCGGCAGCCCGGCCAGTTCGGGATGGCGACGTTCTTCGACGGCCGCGAGGAACTGATCGAGGTCGACGTGCAGGATCCAGCGCGGCCCGCAAGCACTCATAGGCCGCACAATTTGCGCGCCAGGCTTTCCCAGGCATCCGCGAGCGTGTCGAGCGTCGCGCCCAGGTCCTCGAGCCGGTGTATGACGTAACCGGCGCTCAGCAGCGAGAGCAGCGCATCGGTCTGCGCGTCGAGATCCCCGGTGGTGGCCGCCGCGGAAAGCAGCACGCGCACATGGGTGCGGTGAAGAGTGTGCGCCGCGTTGTAGCAGGTCTGCGGATCCCGTTCGGCGTCGCGCAGCACCAGACGGTGCTCGCTGACAAATCGCAGGCGGGCGCGCCCATACGCCAGGAGGCGGGCCAGTGGTGGCGCGCCTGGTCCCAGCGGTGCCGGACCGAACAGAAACGCCTGCTGGAAGGCGTGCTCGGCCTCGTCGAGCAGTACCAGCATCAACCCGGGTCGGCTGCCGAACCGACGGAACAGCGTGCCCTTGCCGACGCCGGCCTCCGTGGCGATGGCGTCCATCGTCACGGCGTCGGGCCCGCGCTCGGCGATCAGGCGGCGGGCGGCATCGAGCAACAGCTCCCGGTTGCGGGCGGCGTCGCCGCGCTCCGGGGCGGACTGGCCAGACACCGGCAGCGGCTGGTGGGTGGCGACCATGCCCGACTCTAACTCAGCAGGGAATAATCCGGACCGTGGTCCAGTTAGCCCGGTGCAAGGAGCGCCCAGTCGGAAAGGACAGTCATCATGTCGGACGTAAAGGTGTTGGTACTGGTAGGCAGTTTGCGTGCCGCCTCGATAAACCGGCAGATCGCAACGCTTGCCGCGGAGAGCTCTCCGCAGGGCATCGACGTGACCGTCTACGACGGCGTGGGCGGCGGCGGCCTGGGCGATCTGCCCTTCTACAACGAGGACACCGACACCCCTGCCGATGTGCCCGCCTCGGTCACGCACCTGCGGAAAGCGGTTGCCGACACCGACGCCATCCTCGTGGTGACCCCGGAGTACAACGGCAGCATTCCCGGGGTGCTGAAGAACGCGATCGACTGGCTCTCGCGTCCCTACGGGCGCAGCGCACTGAACGGCAAGCCGCTGGCCGTCATCGGAACGTCGCTCGGGCAGTACGGCGGCGTGTGGGCGCACGACGAAACCCGCAAGTCGTTCGGTATCGCCGGCGCGCACGTGGTCCATGTCTCGTTTTCGCTGCCGGCCACAAAGCTGGAGGGCAAGCCGCCGCGCGACAACGCCGAGGTGGTCGACACCGTCAACGACGTGCTGACGAAACTAGCCGCAGAAGCGGGCTGAACAGGGCGCTTGAGAGTTTGCTAGCGCAACGGCCGCGGGCGCAGATGAGCGTCCGCGGCCGAACTGTCGGGGGCCAGTGGTAGATCTGTCTCTATGGTGGCCCCGCGACACGCCGAGAGTGTGGCGACACGCCGTGGACGGCTCGAGTGGGCGGCTTACGACCAGGGAATTTCATCAATGTGGTTAAGAAGATGTTGTGTCCCCACCGTTTGTCGGACACTAGGTGTAGTGTCCACAGCACCGTCAGGCCATGAGGTAGCGGGTCTGGCCGGGCCGAGAGTTCCGGTGCTGAAACTTCGGGAGTCGCGGTCACGGGCAGCCGGAATTTCTCGGGTCTCGGGGCTGCTGATTACTACAGGCAGCGCAGGATGCGTGTCCGTTTCGACTTTCGCTGAGGAGCCGTACCGCCGATGACCGTCACCGTGTACACCAAGCCCGCATGCGTGCAGTGCAACGCGACCTATAAGGCGCTCGACAAGCAAGGCATCTCCTACGACGTTGTCGACATCAGCCTCGACAGTGAGGCCCGCGACTACGTCATGGCACTGGGCTACCTGCAGGCCCCCGTGGTGGTGGCCGGCCGGGACCACTGGTCGGGTTTCCGGCCGGACCGTATCCAGGCGCTCTCGGGCGCGTTGAGCGCCTAGATTCCTGTCCCACGGGGAGGTTGTGGTGATGTCGCACGGCGGGTTGGTGTATTTCTCCAGTGTTTCGGAGAACACGCACCGCTTCGTGCAGAAGCTCGGGCTGACCGCCACCCGGATTCCGCTGCACGGCCGCATCCGGGTGGACGAGCCGTATGTGCTGGTGCTGCCGACCTACGGCGGGGGTCATGCCACTCCCGACGTCAACGCCGGCGGCTATGTGCCCAAGCAGGTCATCGCGTTCCTCAACGACGAGCGCAACCGGTCGCTGCTGCGCGGTGTGATCGCGGCCGGCAACACCAACTTCGGTGCGGAGTTCGGCTATGCGGGCGACGTGGTGTCGCGCAAATGCAACGTGCCGTACCTGTACCGCTTCGAACTGATGGGCACCGACGACGACGTGCACGCCGTGCGCGCGGGCCTGGCTGACTTCTGGAAGGACGAGACGTGCCACCGACCGTCACAACTGCAGAGCCTGTAACGACGACCAGCAGCGCGCCGCATTCGTCGGGAGAGACGGACTACCACGCGCTGAACGCGATGCTCAACCTGTACGACGCCGACGGCAGGATCCAGTTCGACAAGGACAGGGAAGCCGCTCACGAGTACTTTTTGCAGCACGTCAACCAGAACACGGTCTTCTTCCACGACATGGACGAGAAGCTCGACTACCTGATCCGCGAGAATTACTACGAGCGCGAGGTTCTCGACCAGTACAGCCGCAACTTCGTCAAGAGCCTGATCGCGCGGGCGTATGCGAAGAAGTTCCGCTTCCCGACGTTTTTGGGTGCGTTCAAGTACTACACCTCCTACACGCTCAAGACGTTTGACGGCAAGCGGTACCTCGAGCGGTTCGAGGACCGCGTCTGCATGGTGGCGCTGACGCTGGCCGCCGGCGACACCGCGCTGGCCGAAAAGCTTGTCGACGAGATCATCGACGGTCGTTTCCAGCCGGCCACCCCGACGTTCCTCAACTCAGGCAAGAAGCAGCGCGGCGAGCCCGTCAGCTGTTTTTTGCTGCGCATCGAGGACAACATGGAGTCGATCGGCCGCTCGATCAACTCGGCGCTGCAGCTGTCCAAGCGCGGCGGCGGAGTTGCACTGCTGATGAGCAACATTCGCGAGCACGGCGCGCCCATCAAGAACATCGAGAACCAGAGCTCGGGCGTGATACCCATCATGAAGCTGCTCGAGGACTCGTTTTCCTACGCCAATCAACTGGGCGCGCGGCAGGGTGCCGGCGCGGTGTACCTGCACGCCCATCACCCCGACATCTACCGCTTCCTGGACACCAAGCGCGAGAACGCGGACGAGAAGATCCGCATCAAGACGCTCTCGCTGGGCGTGGTGATCCCGGACATCACGTTCGAGCTCGCCAAACGCAACGACGACATGTACCTGTTCTCGCCCTACGACGTCGAACGGGTATACGGCATTCCGTTCGCGGACATCTCGGTCACCGAGAAGTACTACGAGATGGTGGACGACGCGCGAATCCGCAAGACGAAAATCAAGGCACGCGAGTTCTTCCAGACGCTGGCCGAGCTGCAGTTCGAGTCGGGCTATCCCTACATCATGTTCGAGGACACGGTGAACCGGGCCAACCCGATCGAAGGCAAGATCACGCACAGCAACTTGTGCTCGGAGATTCTGCAGGTCTCTACGCCGTCATATTTCAACGAGGACCTGACGTACGCCAAAGTGGGCAAGGACATTTCATGCAACCTCGGATCGCTGAACATTGCCAAGGCGATGGATTCGCCCGACTTTGCGCAGACCATCGAGGTGGCCATCCGCGCGTTGACCGCGGTGAGCGATCACACGCACATCTGGTCGGTGCCCTCCATCGAGCAGGGCAACAACGACTCACACGCGATCGGCCTCGGACAGATGAACTTGCACGGTTATCTGGCACGCGAGCAGATCTTCTACGGCTCCGACGAGGGCGTCGACTTCACCAACATCTACTTCTACACGGTGCTGTATCACGCGTTGCGGGCGTCGAACAAGATCGCGATCGAGCGCGGTAGGCACTTCAAGGGTTTCGAGAAGTCGACGTATGCGACCGGGGAGTTCTTCGACAAGTACACCGATCAGGCGTGGGAGCCGCGGACGGCGAAAGTGCGTCAGCTTTTCGACGATGCGGGCGTCGGCATTCCGACGCAAGACGACTGGCGGCGGCTGAAGGAGTCGGTGCACGCGCACGGCATCTACAACCAGAACCTGCAGGCGGTGCCGCCCACCGGGTCGATCTCCTACATCAATCATTCGACATCGTCGATTCACCCGATCGTCTCGAAGATCGAGATCCGCAAGGAAGGCAAGATCGGGCGGGTTTATTACCCCGCGCCCTACATGACCAACGACAACCTCGAGTACTACGAGGACGCTTACGAGATCGGCTACGAGAAGATCATCGACACGTATGCGGCGGCCACACAGCACGTCGACCAGGGGTTGTCGCTGACGCTGTTCTTCAAGGACACGGCGACCACCCGTGACGTCAACAAGGCGCAGATCTACGCGTGGCGCAAGGGGATCAAGACGCTGTACTACATCCGGCTGCGGCAGATGGCGCTGGAAGGCACCGAGGTCGAGGGCTGCGTCAGCTGTATGCTGTAGCGCCCCGGCAACAGCTCACCGGTACCGGTGCTCGGGTC
>JAFAWC010000715.1 GCA_019242135.1 Mycobacteriaceae bacterium
CCGCACCGGCGAGGACGTCACGCTGAATGCCCGCACCATCGACGACGTCCCCGAACGGCTCAAGGACGGTGCGGGGCCTCCGGTCCCGAAGGTGCTCGAGGTGCGCGGCGAGGTGTTTTTCCGGCTCGCCGACTTCGAGGCGCTCAATGCCGCACTGGTTGAGGACGGCAAGACGCCCTTCGCCAACCCGCGCAACAGCGCCGCGGGCTCGCTTCGCCAGAAGGACCCCGCCGTCACCGCGCGGCGAAAGCTCCGGATGATCTGCCACGGTGTGGGACATACCGAGGGGTTCCGCCCGGCCACCTTGCACGAGGCCTACCTGGCGCTGGGCGCCTGGGGCCTGCCGGTCTCCGAACACACCACCCGGGTGGAAAACGTCGCCGGAGCCCTCGAGCGCATCACCTACTGGGGCGAGCATCGCCACGACGTCGATCACGAAATCGACGGCGTCGTCGTCAAAGTCGACGACGTGGCGTTGCAGCGCCGGCTCGGTTCCACCTCACGGGCGCCGCGCTGGGCGATCGCGTACAAGTACCCGCCCCAGGAGGTGCAGACCAAGCTTCTCGACATCCGGGTCAACGTGGGCAGGACGGGCCGCGTCACGCCGTTCGCGTTCATGACGCCCGTGAAGGTTGCGGGGTCGACGGTGGGCCTGGCCACGCTGCACAACGCGGCCGAGGTCAAGCGCAAGGGCGTGCTGATCGGCGACACCGTGGTGATCCGCAAGGCGGGTGACGTCATCCCCGAGGTGCTGGGTCCCGTCGCCGACCTTCGTGATGGCTCGGAACGCGAATTCGTCATGCCCACAACGTGTCCCGAGTGCGGCACGTGGTTGGCCCCCGCGAAGGAGGGTGACGCGGACATTCGTTGTCCCAATGCCCGAGCGTGTCCGGCGCAGTTGCGGGAGCGTGTCTTTCATGTTGCCGGCCGCGGCGCGTTCGACATCGAGGGGCTGGGATACGAGGCCGCCGTCGCGCTGCTGCAGGCCGGGGTGATCGCCGACGAGGGAGACTTGTTCGACCTCGCCGAGGACGACCTGCTGCGCACCGAGCTGTTCCGGACGAAGGCCGGCGGGTTGTCGGCCAACGGCGCGCGGCTGTTGGCCAACCTTGACAAGGCCAAGGGCGCGCCGCTGTGGCGGGTTCTGGTGGCGTTGTCCATCCGGCATGTTGGGCCGACGGCCGCCCGCGCCCTGGCCACCGAGTTCGGCAGCCTGGACGCGATCACGTCGGCGTCCACCGATCAGCTGGCAGCGGTCGAGGGAGTCGGCCCGACGATCGCCGCCGCGGTCACCGAATGGTTCACCGTGGACTGGCACCGCGCGATCGTCGACAAATGGCGGGCCGCGGGAGTGCGGATGGCCGACGAGCGCGATGCCAGCGTGCCGCGCACGCTCGACGGCCTGACCATCGTGGTCACCGGTTCGCTGACGGGTTTCTCGCGCGACGACGCCAAGGAGGCGATCGTGGCCCGAGGCGGCAAGGCCGCGGGTTCGGTGTCGAAGAAGACCGACTACGTAGTCGCCGGGGACGCGCCGGGCTCCAAATACGACAAGGCGGTGGAGCTGGGTGTGCCGATCCTCGACGAGGACGGGTTCCGAAAGCTGTTGGCCGACGGGCCTCCTGAGGTCGAAGAGTGACCGACGATGAGCAGTCGGTTCGGCGATTCGACGCGTAGCGTCAGGGCCATAAGCCCCCCGGCTATCCCCGGTCAGCCGGTGGCGCCGTCCGCGGTGCTGGCCTCCACGTATCACCTGTCGGCCGACGAAACCTCTGTTTTCGACACCTACGGCCGTAGCTCCAATGAGACCTGGCGGCAAGTGGAATCGGCGGTCGCCGCGCTGGAGGGAGCGACCGGAGCGGTGGTCTTCGGCTCGGGCATGGCGGCCATCAGTGCCGCACTGTGCGCACTGACCGGGCCCGGTTCGGCCTTGGTGGTGCCGTCCGACGGCTACTATCAGGTGCGCCAATATGCGGTGGAACACCTTGCGCCCGCCGGTGTTTCGGTCATCGAGGCGTCGAGTTCGCAAATCTATGACGCG
>JAFAWC010000259.1 GCA_019242135.1 Mycobacteriaceae bacterium
AGTTGCGGTCCAGCCGTTCCGATTCGCTCTCGTGGCGCGCGGCTTGGTCCCACCGCTCGTCGCGTTCCGGGTGGTCGACGTCCACGCCTTACGGTTACCCCGAAGGATCCGTTCTTACCCCGTTTCACCTGCGCCGACCATCCGGGACCCCGCCAGCACCCGCTACGGTCATGCACTTGGACGTCACCGTTGGACTTGCCCGAGCCGACGCCGGCGCGTTGCTGGTCGACACGGGAACGACGCTGAGCGAGGCCGCGGTCATCGAGGCCGACGTTCGCGCGATCACCAACTCACCGGTGACTCGTATCGTTCTGACACACAAGCACTTCGACCATGTACTGGGCTCGGCGGGGTTCCCGCGGGCTGAAATCTACTGTGCCCCGCAGGTCGCTGAATACATGTCGGCGCCCGCTGCAAAGTTGCGCGCCGACGCGCTGCGCCACGGCGCTGGCGCGGCGGAGGTGGACCGTGCGATCGCGGCGCTGCACAGGCCCGGTCACATGGTCTACGACACCGATGTCGACCTCGGTGGGCGACCCGGTGATCGACGATGACTCGGACACGACCGCGTGGCCCGAGACGCTCGATCGTCTCCTGGCCGTCGGCGGCCCGGACGCGGTCTACGTGCCGGGTCACGGCGCTGTCGTGGACGCGGAGTTCGTCCGCGGGCAGCGAGCACATATCGACACTGTGACGAAACTCAATCAGGAAACGTGATCTAGATCATTGCCGCAGATGCCCGGCCGGTGAACTCTGGGCCGTCAAACCACGATGCGTTGAGGTGAGTGGGGATAGCCGTGGCCCAACAACCGAATGAACTGGCGTTTGCCTGCGACATCACGCTTGACGAAGCGCGCAGGCGCTCTGCTGTGCTCGAGGCGATCGGCGACGACTGGGATCCGATACAGGCGCTCATTGAGGAAGAAGTGGCGACCGACATGCTCTACTCCGGTCTCGACGACAGCCAGCAGCGGATCTACGACGAGCTGGTACGCGCGGGCGTGCTTGCAGATCGGGTAGCGAACCGTGTTGCCGATTGATCCTCATGCCGACCGGGGACGCCGGGCATGGCTGGCCTGTCCCCGCTGCGATCACGGCGGGCGCTGTGCGGACTGCCGCCGCGGCCGCAACTGCGCCATCCACTGGCAGTACCTGTTGAGCAATCAGGCCTGGCTTCTGCATCTTCAGTGCCCCAGTTGTGGGCACGTCTGGACCATCGATAGCCGGTGGCGGCACCGCCGGGCCGCCGGTAAGGCGGCGTGACCGCCGGCCGGGCTACGAGATCACCGCGGCATAGAGGTCGTTGATCTCCTTGGTCTGCTGATCCGACAGTGTGGGCCACGACTTCACGTTGTCGAGGACCGACTGCGGTGGGTTGATCAACGGGTTGGACGCCAGCTCGGGGTTGATCTTGGCAAGCTCGTCGGACATGTTCGACAACACCGGCACGTAGTAGGTGTGCGCAATGAGCTTGGCGTAGTTTCCACGGTCGTAGACATAGTCGATCCAGGCTTCCGCCCAGTCCTGGTGTTGGGTGGTGTAGGGAATCACCATGGTGTCGACGAAGGTGGTACCGCCGGTCCGCGGCACCACGAATTGCAGATCCGGGTTGTCGACCTGCAATTGCACCACATCACCCGAATACGCTTGCCCAACAACGATATTGCCGACAGCAAGATCGTTGGTGTAATCGTTTCCGGTGAACCTGCGGATCTGCCCCTTGGTTTTCTGTTCGGAAACCAGCTCCACTGCCTGGCGAACGGCTTCGGTGGTCGGGTTCTGCGGAGAGTGTCCCTGCGACAACATGATCATCCCGAGTCCGTCGAGGGCGTCGGAGAACAAGCTGACCTTGCCCTTGAATGCCGGATCCCAGACGTCTTCCATGGCCGTGATGTCACGCCCGATGGCTGCCTTGTTGTAGGCCAGACCGACCAGGCCCGACATGTAGGGTGCGCTGAACTTTCGGCCCGGGTCCGCGCTGTCGTTGCGGAGATCGGGCCGCATGTTTTTCAGATTCGGAATCTTGGCCGCGGTCAAGTCGTTGAGCCAGCCGAGCGCGTGTAACCGGCCGGCCAAGAACGATGTCGGCACGACAAGGTCGCAACCGATGTCCTGCTTGCGCGACAACGGATCCTTGACCTTCGCGAACCACGACTCGTCGTCGTCGAAGTCCTCCCGGTAGTCCACCGCGATACCGGTTTTGGTGCGGAAGTCCGCGATGAACCCGCCGGCCATATAGAAGGGCCAGTTCGAAATTCGCAGCGCGGCCGACGGGGATCCCGATGTGTCGGTCTTCTTGGCGCATCCGGCGAAAAACGCCGGGCCGAGGGCGAATGCGGCGGCCGCGTGCGCGCCGCTGCGCAGAAAGCGCCGGCGTGTGGTGGGCGAGGTGGGCATCTGGCGGATTGCTTCGCACTAACCGATACCGCCTGCCCCGACCGGCACGGGCAGGTCCACGTTGGCGTCGGTGAGGTGCAGGCGCTCAAAGAACCGGTAGGCCAGCCCAATGCGCGGACGCACCGCGACCAGCCACACGACCACGGCGGCAACGGGAACGCCGATCCACCAACCGAGCAGGTGGATCAGCACGCTCGTGACGATCGCTGAGCCGAGCGCGCCGATGAACACCAGGCCTAGCACCGCGCTGACGACGGTGCCGGCACCCGGGGCCTCTGTGGTTCCGGCGAGGCGATAGCCCTCCTTCAGCCACGCGGACATAATCCACAGCAAGACCACGACGATCACCGACATGCCTGCGAGCGTCAGGGCGACGGGTGAGGTGACCCACCGCCCGGCACGCGCAACCGCGTCACCGACGGTCGGGTCGCGGGGCCAGGACTCGAATACCGCCCGGTTCGCGGAAAAGAAGCGTTGATAGCCGCGGCCGTCCCACCCGTGCACGAGGATGAGCAGCATCCCGAAATAGCCGAGCGCGACCTGAAGAAACGCCGCGTACCGGTGTCCCGCCCGGATCAGTTTCGCCGTGACCCAGTAGCCGGCTATTCCCTGACTCACGTTCGTGATCGCGAACAGCGTGACAAGCCATGCCGCCAGCGACGCGTGATCGCGGGCGACCTGCATTGTCTCCCAATCGGGAAACGCCCACAGCAGATAGGCGCCGCTCGGCGCGAACAGCAGCGCGCAGTACAGCACGGCGACGGTGAAGTAAGGGGAGGAGAAATACCGCTGCCATCCGCGCTCGGCCGCACCGGATGGGCGATCCTTCGAGCGGGCGATCTGGTGCGTTGCGGCGGTTGCGAATCCGGCGCCCAAGCCGTACGCCCAGAAGACATCGACTTCAACCATGCCAACCTCCGGTGGAAATTGTCGCTGCGAGTCCGCACCCGAGTGTTCGGGCCGCGAAGCGAATCGTCTCGTCCCACGTGTTGTGCAGCAGTTCATGTCGCGTGCTGGTGAAGTGGTCGGCCAGCCCAGTGATTGTCGACCACAACACTGCGAGCGTGAGTTCGGTGTCGGCGACGCCGAACCGCCCGAGCAGTTGACGGGTCTCATTCAGCACCCGGGTGGCTGACGCGGCGAGTTGGTCGCGTGTCGCGCGATCGATCTGTGGGCGCCGCCCGATGACCGCGAGGATGTCGAGGTCCTTGCCGAATGTGGCGTACACGTCCCGATAGCCGGTCGCGACCAGCACAAACGCGTCCTCGAACGCCGCGGTCGCCGCGAGCTTCGGCGCGAGGTCGCGCAGCATGTCATCGAGGCGCTCGGCGTACAGCGCCGCGAAGAGCGCCTCTTTGGTGGGGAAGTAGGTGTAGACGGTGCCCAGGCCGACCTCGGCGCGGCGGGCAACGTCGCGCATTTGCAGCGCGGCCAGACCGTTCTCGGCCAGCAGCGACCGTCCGGCGGCCGCGATATCAGCGCGACGCATGGCTCGGTCGCCCCATTTAGTTCGCATCGACGATCCCAGACGATCCCAGACGATCCTATTGTGAACAATGTTCAATTTGAACGCTGTTCATATTGGCCGCCGGGGTCGTCAATGTCAACGGCATGCAGGCTGGTCAAGCCGGATTATGTATGCCATCATACATAGAATGGGTCCCCGGGAGCGCATGGTGCGGTCTGCCGCGCTGCTGATCCGCGAACGCGGTGCGCACGCCACCGCCATCTCCGACGTGCTCGAGCACAGCGGTGCCCCCCGCGGCTCGGCGTATCACTACTTTCCCGATGGTCGCACTCAATTGCTCTGTGAGGCCGTCGATTACGCGGGGGAGTACGTCGCGGCGCGAATCGTCAAGGGAAACAGTGGAATCGACGTGCTCGACACGCTCTTCGACGCCTATCGCGAGCAGCTGCTGGGAACTGACTTCCGCGCGGGTTGCCCCGTCGTCGCCGTCGCCGTCGAGGCAGGTGACCCCGGCGATTCGGTCCGCGCCGCGCGTCTGATCGAACGAAGCGCATCGGTGTTCAGCCGGTGGACAGATCTCGTCAGCGAGCGCCTGCAAGCCGACGGTGTCGAGCCGGCACACGCGGAGGAACTGGCGATGGTGATCACTGCCGCCATCGAGGGCGCGATCATCGTGGCCCGCGCCTCTCGCGACGTGAGACCGCTCGACCTCGTCCACCGTCGCTTGCGCGCACTGCTGCAGGAGAACACCCCGAGTGAAAGGCACTCCGATGACCGCTGACTGGAAGCCGACCGCGTGCATCCTCTGTGAATGCAATTGCGGCATCGTCGTGCAACTGGACGGTCGCAAGCTCGCCAAGATCCGTGGTGACAAGAACCACCCAGGCTCGCAGGGCTACACGTGCAACAAGGCACTGAGGCTCGACCACTACCAGAACAACTCGGCCCGCCTGACCTCGCCGATGCGCCGGCGTACGGACGGCGGCTACGAGGAAATCGACTGGGACACTGCGATCAACGAAGTCGCGGAGGGCTTTAAACAGATTCGCGACACCTGCGGCGGCGACAAAGTGTTCTATTACGGGGGCGGTGGCCAAGGCAACCATCTCGGCGGGGCGTATGCAGGCGCGTTCCTCAAGGCGCTGGGTTCGCGTTACCGCTCCAACGCGCTGGCGCAGGAGAAGACCGGGGAGCACTGGGTCGACAGGCATTTGTACGGGGGCCATACCCGCGGTGAGTTCGAGCACGCCGAGGTTTCGGTGTTCGTCGGCAAAAACCCGTGGATGTCGCAGAGCTTTCCGCGCGCCCGCGTGGTGCTCAACGAGATCGCCAAGGACCCGGGCCGTTCGATGATCGTCATCGATCCGGTCATCACCGACACGGCGAAGATGGCCGACTTTCACCTACGGGTACGGCCCGGAACGGACGCGTGGTGCCTGGCGGCGATGGCCGCGCTGCTGGTGCAGGAAAATTTGTGCAATGAAACGTTTCTGGCTCAACATGCCCATGACGTGGACGTCGTGCGTCGGGTGCTTGAGGACATCCCCGTCGGCGAATATGCGCAGCGTTGCGGCGTCGATGAGCAGTTGTTGCGCCTTGCGGTGAGGCGGATGGCACGGGCCGACAGTGTGGCCGTGTTCGAGGATTTGGGCATTCAGCAGGCGCCCAACAGCACGCTGTGTTCGTATTTGAACAAGCTGCTGTGGATTCTCACCGGCAGCTTCGCCAAGCGCGGCGGACAGCATCTGCACTCGTCATTCGGGCCGCTCTTGAGCCCCAGCGGGGTCGGGCGCACGCCCGTGACCGGCGCTCCGGTGATCGCCGGACTCGTGCCGGGCAATGTGATAGCCGAAGAGATCCTGACCGACCACCCCGACCGGTTCCGCGCGATGATCGTCGAGAGCAGCAATCCGGCTCATTCCCTGGCTGATTCCGCGTCGATGAAGGCCGCGCTGGAGTCGCTGGAACTGCTGGTTGTCATCGACGTCGCGATGACCGAAACCGCGCGGATGGCCGACTACGTCCTTCCGGCGGCGTCCCAATACGAGAAGCCCGAGGCGACTTTCTTCAACTTCGAATTCCCGCACAACAATTTCCACCTTCGCCATCCACTGTTGGACCCGCTGGCCGGCACATTGCCCGAGCCGGAGATCTGGGCCCGATTGATCCGTGCGCTCGACGTCGTCGACGATGCCGAGCTCACCCCCCTGCGCGACGCGGCACAGCGTGGCCTAAAAGACTTCGCGCAGGCATTCATGGCGGGGGTTGGTGCCAATCCCATGTGGGGCAAGGTGCTTCCGTTCATTCTCTACGAGACGCTCGGGCCGACGCTGCCCGACGGCCTGTCCGGGGTGGCGGCCCTTTGGGGGCTTGCCCAGAGGACGGCGGTGAGCTATCCGGCGGCGGTTCGACGCGCAGGCCACTCCGACGGCAACGCCCTCTTCGAGGCGATCCTGCAGGGTCGGTCGGGGATGACCTTCACCGTGCATGAGTACGAGGACGACTTCGAGCTGATCACCCACTCTGATCACAAGATTGTCCTCGAGCTACCTGAAATGCTCGACGAGATACGCGCTTTGGCCGCCGCCCGGCCTGGGCTGGCGACACCCGAATTCCCGATCGTGCTCTCGGCGGGCGAACGGCGCGCCTACACTGCCAATGACATCTTCCGTGATCCGTCGTGGCGCAAGCGCGACTCCGAGGGCTCGTTGCGAGTCAGCGTCGAAGACGCGCACGCGCTTGGCCTCGTCGACGGCGGGCGCGCCCGCATCACCACCGCAGCCGGCAGCGCCGAGGCGACGGTCGAAATCAGTGCCGCAATGCTTGCCGGACACGCATCGCTGCCCAACGGGTTCGGCCTCGATTTCATCGACGACGACGGCAGCACGCGGATTCCCGGCGTCGCACCGAACGCGCTGACGTCCGCCCGATGGCGCGATGCATATGCGGGCACCCCGTGGCACAAGCACGTTCCCGCCCGGATCGAAGCGGCGCCGGACGCTTTGGTCGCCGGCTGACGCCCTGTCTGTTACGCGTTCCGCTGCAAAAAGCCGCGCAGGAGGGCGGTGACCGTGTCGGGCTGTTCGAGCGTACTGGAGTGTCCGCATTCGGGTATCAGCTCGAGGCGCGCCCCGGGGATGCGCTCCGCGATCCGCTCTGACTTGTGTGGCGGTGTTGCACGATCGTCCGCGCCGACCACCACCAGGGTGGGCGCAGTGATGCTCGATATCTCGTCCTCGATGGATGCCCGGTCGGCGACACCGAACACCGCCCTGCTGACACCGGCGCGTCGACTGCGACTCAGGCACGCCTGCCACTCGTCGAGGATCTCGGTGTGCGACGCGTCCGACAGAAAACTGGGACCGAACATCAGCGGCACCACGGCTTTTCGAAGGGGCGGAATTCCGGTCAGTCGGTAGATCCGGCCGAGCATTTTGTACCGTCCCGCTTTGTCGGGATCCTCGGGACCCGCGCTGGTGTCGAGAAGGGTCAGCGTTCGGACCAGGTCGGGTCGCCGCGCGGCGATGCGCTGTCCGATGAAGCCACCCATCGAGAGGCCGACATAGTGGACCGGAGCGACGCCGAGAGCCTCCATGAGCCCGACCGCGTCGGCGGCCAGCGTGTCCATGTCATAGCCCGCCCTCGTTGCGGCGCTATCGCCCTGGCCGCGCCAATCGATTGCCACACAACGGTATTCGTCTCGAAGCGTGGCAATCTGGGAACGAAACATCCAGCCACTGAAGAGCAGTCCGTGTCCGAAGAACACCGTCGGCGCGTCGGGCCGATCAGCCGGTGGGCCGGTGTCGGTGTAGTGGATCGTTGCGGAATCGCGGTTGAAGGTCGGCATCGCTTCCCGATCGCTCGGTGCTCACGCGAGTGCGGACTTCGCCGCGCCGAGGTCGTCGGCGGCGAGGACCAGCCGGGTATTGGTGGCGAGGTACGCGGTGGTCAGGTTGACGTCTGCGGTCCCGAGCTTGCGTGCGACTTCTCCCAGCGAACCCGGGCGGTCGTCCATGTCCAGGACGATCACCTCTTCCTCGGCGACGATCCTGATGCCGGCGCGCTCGAGCGCTTCGAAGGCGGGTGTCGGGTCGTGAACAAGGATGTGGACCTCGGCCTGCCCGCCTCCGCTGGTGACGGCGCACAGCCCTTCGATGTTGGCGCCGACGTCACCGAGGACATCCCCGACGCGGGCCAGCTCGCCGGGTTCGTCGTCGAGATAGAGCGTCAGATCGGTCGCCATGACACGCTCCTTTCGTCGGCTGGTCAGGCGATATCGGCTACGAATACCCCAACCTGCTGGGCCCGCGCCCCACGCCGGACAATCGGGTGCAGGTTCGGGTCGTCGGTGCCCGCAGGCAAGACGCGCGGGTTGACGATGTGGGCGGTCCGTCGGAACAGCTGCACATCGGCCTCGCCGGCGGCCAGCACGTTCTTCACCCAGTTGGTTTTCCCGTGCGCCAGCATGACGGCCAACACGTTGCCTTTGCGGAAGGCGTTGACGACCGTCTCGTATTGCTTGCCCGAGGTCCGGCCGCGGTGCTTGATGACGGCGAATGTCGGCAGATACCGAGCGACCCGCAGGATCACCGGGTTCATGTACTTGATCTGCAGGCGTTCGACAGTCGGCGCGAACTTCATCGGTACGCCGGGGGCGTTGTTGGGATGATCTTTGGCTGGCATGGCGGCTCCGTTCGCGAACATGGTCTGCGGTCACTGTACGACGCGTTGTCCGAAGGTCTACTCCGGCGGCTGGTAATTCTTGACCGAGATGCTGTCGTGCAAACGGAGCGTGCGGGTACTGAGTTTGGCGATCGCGCGGCACGCCGATCCCGGCAGCACGTTGACCAACCGGGCTGCCCCGACGAGCATCCACAGATCGAGCGGACGGGCCGGCACGATTTTTTTGGCCGCCGACACGGCGAACGTCCGGCTGCGCTTCACGTACTCGCCGATCTCCCCTTCGTAGGCCGCAAAGCCGGCGGAGTGGTCCGGTGCGCTGGCCGCCAGCTCACCCGCCAAGATGTATGCGCCGACGACCGCGAGGCTGGTGCTGCCACCGACCGCGGGACCTGGACAGTAGCCCGCATCGCCGACCAAGGTGACACGGCCGCGCGACCACGTGTCGAGTTTTAGCTGTGTGATCGAGTCGAAGTAGAAAGCGGGTGTGTCGTCCAGCTCGGCCAGCAACCGAGGCACCTCCCAATCCACGCCGGCGAAATGCTCACGCAGCAGCTGCTTTTGCCGGGCCACGTCGCGGTAGTGGTATTCCAGCGGCGCAGGTGTGCGGAACAGGAACACCGCGCGCGCGTCGGCCATGTGAGCGGCGCTGTACACGCCGACGACTCGACCGACCTCGCCAACCGTTTCCATCACACCGCTCAGGTTCAAGTAGTTCGTCACCGAGATGACAGACAAGTAGGCGCCTATCCAGGTGGATAAGCCGGCTTCCGGGCCGAAGGTAAGCGTGCGTACGTTTGAGTGCAGCCCGTCGGCGCCCACGATGACGTCGAAACGACGCGGTTGGCCGCGCTCGAAGGTCACGTCGCCGTCAGCCGAGATTGACGTGATGGAATCTGAAAAGACGTATTCCACGTGCCCGCGGGTGGCATCGTAGAAGATTTCGCTCAGGTCGTCGCGCATGATTTCGACATGCTCCTCCGACACGGCTGTGTAAACCTTGCGCAGGTCCAGTGTCAGTGGCGTGTGTCCGGCGCGGTGTATGACCGCCATTTCCGTGCCCGTCGCCTTCGCCTGGACTGCGTCCAGCACGCCCATGTTCGTCACGATCTGCACTGCGGGCCGGAACAGGTCGACGGCGTGACCGCCCGTCTTGCGCAGCGTCGGCGCGCGTTCGACGACAGTCACCTCGAAGCCGTACCGGTCCAGCCAGTAGGCCAGCGCCGGGCCCGCGACGCTGGCGCCAGAAATCAAGATATGCATCGGCCGCCTCAGCACAACGCCGGAAACGATACTCCCGGGGTGGCGAAATAATCTGCGACGCAACGGCACAGAGTCAACGACCGAACGGGTGGCGGGGGCCCCGGGGTCGCGGAGCAAAGTTGTCGACACCAATCGGGTCGGAATGGCCTCGCTCAGTCCCGCCGGGGTGCACTATCTACGTGGGTGGATTATCGATATTGGTAAGCGACGAGTAAGGGTAGGTTTATGCCCGGTCGCGCGGAGATCGGCGCCGCGAAGGTCGAATGGGGCGTGGCCACGCACATCGGTACGGGACACGAGCGCAACCAGGATTCCTACTGCGCGCAGGCGCCGGTGTTCGTCGTCGCGGACGGTATCGGCGGGCATGCCGACGGTCATCTCGCAAGTCGCGAAGTGGTCGAGGCGCTGCTGGCATTGGCCGGACGCGCACCGGTTGACGTCGACATGTTCATGGACGCGGTGGGCGAAGCCCGTGCGGGGATCGGCCGGTTGCAGGTCGATAGTGGGCGTCCCCCCGGCAGCACGTTGACTGGCGTCCTCGTCACCGAGGCCGATGATGTGCCGTCCTGGATGGTTGCCAATATCGGCGACTCGCGCACTTACCGGCTGACCGCAGCCGAGTTGACGCAGTTGAGTGTGGACCACTCCGTCGTTCAGGAATTGATTGACGCAGGCGCGGTGGTGCAGTCCGCACGGGCGGACGTGCCGTTCCGCAACATGCTCACTCGGGCTATCACCGCAGGCAACGACTACGAGCCAGATGTCTGGCTTGTCCCGATGAGCGCGGGCGACCGGATACTTGCCTGCTCGGACGGGGTCCACGGGGCCGTCGACCACGCCGAGATCGAGCGGATCTTGCGCACCCAGGCGGATCCTCAGTCGGCGGCGGGCGAGCTGGTCACGTTGGCTTTTGAGTCCGATGGACACGACGACATGACGGCGGTAGTGGTCGACGCCGTCGAGGTCGGCGGCCGGCCATCGTCGCCGACGCCGGACTCACAGTGAAGTGGCAACCGTTTACGCAACTCATCCGCGTTACGCCGAACATGACTACCCCGGGCATCCCGAAAATGCGGAGCGCATTCGCGCCGTCTGGCGCGGGCTCGACGAAAGCGGTTTGACCGCGCGGATGTCTGCGCTGACGGCCGAACCCGTAGAGGCCGAATGGGTGCTCACCGTGCACCGCAGTACATACCTCGAGTTGTTGCGACGGGTGAGTGCCGGGCCCCGCGTGACGTTCCTCGACGCCGACACCTACGCCGGACCCGACGCTCTGGCGATCGCGCTGTTGTCGGCCGGCGGCGCGGTCGGTGTGGTCGACGGCGTCCTGAGCGGATCGGCTGACAATGGCCTGGCGGCGATTCGGCCGCCCGGGCACCACGCGATGCCCGGCCATGCGATGGGCTTCTGTCTGCTCGGCAATCTCGCCATCGCCGCGCGCTACGCACAGAGGCAGTACGAAATTGACCGGATTTTGATCGTGGACTACGACGTGCACCACGGTAACGGCACCGAGGCGATGTTCTACGACGACCCATCCGTGCTCTACGTCTCGACGCACCAGTATCCGTTCTACCCGGCGACGGGCGCGGCCACCGACACTGGCGGGGGCAACGGACAAGGCGCCACGGTCAACATCCCGCTTCCCGCCGGAAGCGGTGACGCCAACTATGCCACCGTGTTCGAACAAGTCATCTGGCCTGCCGCCCAACGATTTCAGCCCGAACTGATGCTTGTGTCGGTGGGCTTCGACGCGTACCGGCACGACCCGTTGGCGGGGATGCGGTTGACGCTGGGCGGCTATTCGCAGCTCGCGTTGGAGGTGATCCGGATGGCACACCAGCTCTGTGCCGGCAGGGTCGCCTTCCTGCTTGAAGGGGGGTATCACCTCGACGCTCTTCGCTACGGCGTCAGCAACATTGCCCGCCTGCTGCTCGGCGATCCGCCCATCGATCCGCTTGGCCCTTCCTCAGACACGCGACCCGACCCCGACATCGCCGGCCTAATTGGTCAGCTTCGGGAGTTGCACCATGTGTAGCGAAGCGACCGCCGCGCCGCGCCGCGCGGCGGTTCTCCCGCTTTCCTACTGCCAGATGATGAGGTCTTGGGCGCCGTTGAAATAGGCCACCTGCGTCGGTGCGGCCCCGGTGACGTCGAAATAGATCTTGCCCTTGGACGAGTCGCCCTGCTGCAGACTGGCACCGCTGATGCCGTTGGGTGTGCTGGCCTGCCACAGCACCTGATAGTTCTGGCCGTCGGACGTGCGGGCGTTCAGGTTGGGGATGATCGGGGTGCCCCCGCCCTGGAGGGCTTTGTAGCCGGCTATGGCCTCATACAGCTTGCCCGCCAGCGGATAGTTGGGGATCGTGTCGTTGCTGGGTTTTGGCTGGGACACGGCCCAGGCGGCGATTGTGGTGGCCGACCCGTTTTGATCGGTGAGCCTTTGCCAACTGCCGAACTTTCCGACTGCGGTCGCAGACGCGCTCGGCACGCTGATGATCCCGGCGGCTGCGACGCCAGCGGACGCCACGACCGCGATGATGCCGTTGCCGATCTTCATAATTCGCTCCTCCTTGCTCGACAGGTGACAAATCGGTTGCATGGGCCACGGTGAGCCTAGCCCATCTACCTGCGCGGGAGGGCCGGTTCGCGGAGCACGACGATCACGCGGCCGCACCGCATCGGTGTGACCATTCCCGATGCAACTTCCGTGTGCCGGATAGCGCGCGGTCCAAAGCTGTTACAGCGCAGCATCATAAGGCGGTCAACCAGTTAACCAACACATCACTTTCGGCGAAAAGCCGTGTCCGCGACCGCATCGACCGCGAGTATGCGCAGCCGTTGGGCGTCGAGGCGCCGTAAAAGGCGATCAAGGGCGCCGCCACCTCGATGACCGTGCGAATTATGGCTCCTCGTTTGGCGGCGGCGCGACCGGCGTCCGTGCGGTCGATCACTGCGGGTCCGGCGAGGGCGGGGATGGTCATGGCGATCTCCTCCGTGCTGGGTCGATGGGGGCAACCAGGCGTTGAAATCTGTATCGCTCGATCGGGGGATAGGCAAGAATGAGCGGATCGGCGGGCGACAGGGTTGGTCCGTCGATGCACGTAAAGCTGAATTCCGGAACGTGCAGCTGGTGATACAGCCGACCTCGTTGTAACCGCCCCCAACATGAGCGCTGTCATGATGCGCAACTTGCTAAACCGGCGGCCGGTCTCCAGGATGCGTGGCCGGACCCCAATGATTGGTCCGGGACCGTTGAGAGTTGTGGGGGTATCGGTGGCATCTTAGCGTTCTGCAGGCGGTGGGCTATTTGTTCTGTCGCCGAGGGCGTCCTTGCGTTCGGTGCTGCCGAGATTTGTGTGGGGTCGTTCGGTCGCGATCCAGCTGCCCAGGATTTGTATTGCTTGTGCCGAGGGCGATTTCGGTTCTGCGGTGTAGCCGACGAAGGACAGCCCAGGCGCGGCGGCGACGGTCAATACGTTGTAGGTCAGTGTGAGTTCGCCTAGTGCAGCGTGGAGGAATCGTTTGGAGCCGTGACGGTGGGCGGTCACATTGTGGGCTGCCCACCGGGTGCGGAATTGGTCACTGCGTGTCGCCAATTCTCCGACGATCTGTGTGATGGCGGGCGAATGTGGAGAGCGTGCGGCCTCGGCCTGGAGGAGTCCGACCGCCTCGTCGGCTGTCTTTCCCCACTCGGGGAAGAGTTGTTCGGCGGTGGGGTCGAAGAAGATGAACCGGGCCAGATTCGGTGTGCCGGTGGCTCTGTCGAAGACCGGTCCATAGAGGGCTCGACCTAGAGGGTTGGCTGCCAGGATGTCGAGGCTTCCTGTCATGACGATGGCCGGCGCGTCGAGCATGCTGTCCATCAGGTCCTGCATTCCATCGGGAATGGTCGGCTGACTCGTGCGTCGAGCGCGTGTGCCGCCGCGGGTGGTGACGGCGGCCCGAGCGAGGTTGAACAAGTGAGCCGTCTCGTCGTCGGTGAGTCGTAGAGCGTGGGCGATTGCGTGCAGCACATCATCGGAGACCCCGGTGACGTTGCCGCGTTCAATTTTGGTGTAGTACTCGCTGCTCACTCCGGCGAGCTGGGCGACTTCCTCGCGCCGCAATCCGGGTACGCGACGCCGAGGACCGGGCGACAGTCCGACCTCGTCTGGTTGAAGTCGCGCTCGGCGGGTCGTCAGGAATTCTTTGATGTCCTTGGCGATGTCCACCCAGCTCACTGTAGAACCGCGCCGTCAGCCTTGAGGGGTTCTGGCTATCCCCCCTATAACGCGAAACTCCCGCGCGCGGCCGCCTCCACCTAGCGTGGACGATACGACCGAACCGGCGGCGAAAGGATGGAACACATGGCTGACAACGATCAGGCTCAAGCAGCATTCGACAACTTCGTGCAACTGTGGACGACCGGTACCACTGCGGGGCGACGTGCCCCGGTACTGCGCCGCCCTGATGAGGTCGGCCTGGACTACGAGGACGTGACCTTCCCCTCCCTGGATGGGGTGCCGTTGGAGGGCTGGTTCATCCCCGCCGACTCGGATCGGCTGATCATGCACAACCACTTCCTACCGGGCAACCGGTACGGCTATCCGGGCCATCTGCCCGAATTCGGCGGCCTCGGTGGGTTCGAGGTGAACTTCCTGCCGGAGTACAAGGCGCTGCACGATGCCGGCTACAACGTGCTGGCCTACGACATCCGCAACCACGGCATGAGCGGCCAAGGCAACGGCGGCATCGCCGGCATCGGTCTGACCGAATACCGCGACGTCATCGGCTCACTGCGCTATAGCGCCGCGCGACCGGACACCAAGACCATGAACAAGGCGCTGCTGTCGGTGTTGCCTGGGTGCTGATTCGACGGCTGTGGCGTGGTCGAAGCATCCCGAGGAGTTTTCCGAAATCCAGGCGATGGTGATGCTGCAACCGGTGTCGGGCCGCTACATCGTCGAGGAGTTCGTCAAGGGCATCGCCATGGACGACGGCTACGCGAAGTTCGACAAGGCCGTGCACGAGCGCACCGGCTTTCACCTCGCCGAGCAGTCACCGCTCGAGCACGTCACAGCAGTCACCGTGCCCACGTTGGTCGCCCAGGTGCATCAGGACACCATGACACGTCCACAGGACGTGCAAGACATCTACGACGCGATCCCGGTCGCCGAGAAGAGCTTGTATTGGATTGAGGGAACCGACCGACGATTTGACGGCTACAACTTCTTCGGCCTGCACCCTGAGATCCCGATCGAGTGGTTCGACAAGCACATCAGCTGACCGTGCCCGACACGGTGGTCGCCACCCTCGCCCCGTGCCCAGTTGCTCGCCGATAAAGGCAGGTCGCCGCATAACCGGCCGGCGGCAAATAAAGAAGGGCCGAGTGGCGACGGTAGTGGTTGTAGTCATACTTCCAGTCAGTGATGACGACCCTGGCATGGGCAAGTGACCAGAAGCTGTTGATATTGAGGCATTCGTCGCGGATGCGTGAGTTGAACGACTCGACGTACCCGTTGCGCCACGGCTCACCCGGCGGGATGAAGTGCAACCCGACCCGGCCTTGCGCCCAGTTCGCCATTGCACCACAAGCTAATTCGGGTCCGTTGTCGCAACGCAGCACGGCTGGGTAGGTGCCGCGATAGGCGGCCAAACGGTCCAGTTAGGCGATAAGGTGCCCACCGGTGATGCTGCGCTCTACCCGCCCGCCGACGCATT
>JAFAWC010000267.1 GCA_019242135.1 Mycobacteriaceae bacterium
CGTTATCCAGAATCCCTGGTTGCTTTTCGATCAACTCGCTCCCCTGCCGTTAACGGCGTTTCCGCTTTTCGGGTATCTTAATTTCCACGATCGTCGGAGCCACGATATTCGCCACAATGAGGAGGCGCTGCATGACCCACTCCTCTCAATCCGGCCAGATCACCGAAGAAGGGCTGGCCAGGTTGCGCGCCACGATCGGTATCGCCGTTCCCCACACCCAGCCGCCGCACTACCTCCGCCCCAACGAGGACACCTTCCGTCACGTCGCCGAAGCCTACGGCGACGCCAATCCCATGTGGGCCGATGCGGACTACGCGGCGAAGTCGGTGTGGGGCGAATCGATCGCGCCGCCGGCACTGGTCGGTGGTGACACGCTGATCGGCGAGGATGAGGTCACCGAGCTCTCAGATGAGGATCGCGCCCTGACTAAGGGCGATCCCCTTCGCGGAGTCCATGCGTTTTACGCGTCGTCCTCACGCGAGTGGTGGGCTCCCCTGCGGGCCAACCATCGCGTGTTCCGACGCAACGCGCTGGTCGCCGCACTCGATAAGAGCAGTGAGTTCGCAGACCGCGCAATTCATGAGTGGTCGGCTCAAGTCTTCCGGGATGACGAGGGCACGATCCTCGGCGGTCAATACCGCAACATGATTCGAACCGAGCGCAGCAAGGCGCGCGGACGTAAGAAGTACGAGGCGGTCGAACTCAAGACGTGGACCGCTGACGAGATCGCCCAGATTGACGAACGGTATGCGGGTGAGTCGCCCCGCGGCGCCGAACCGCGGTGGTGGGAAGACGTCACCAAGGGCGACGCGATCGGCTCGTTGACCAAGGGACCGCTGACGGTCACCGACATGGTCTGTTGGCATGTCGGTATGGGCACCGGTATGTACGGCGTGCGACCTCTTGCGCTGGCATGGCGAAACCGGCAGCGCATTCCACGCTTCTACACACCGAACGAACATGGCGTACCCGACGTGCAGCAGCGCGTGCACTGGGAACCGAACGCCGCGCGCAATGCGGGCAATCCCACCACCTTCGACTACGGGCGCATGCGCGAGACGTGGCTGATTCACCTATGCACAGACTGGATGGGCGACGACGCCTGGCTGTGGAAGCTGGACTGCGAGTTTCGCCTGTTCAACTATGTGGGCGACCTGCACACCATCACCGGCACCGTGGTGCGCAAGTACCTCGCCGAGGGCGATCGTCCCGCGGTCGACGTCGAGCTCGCGGCGACCAACCAGCGCGACGAGGTCACCGCGCCGGGGCACGCCACCATCCTGTTGCCTAGCCGGGACCGCGGCCCTGTCCGGCTGCCCGACCCACCCGGCGGGGCGTCCAACCTGGCGGATCTGCTCACCGCCGTGTCATCCCAGTTTGCCGAACATTGACAACGACCGTGAACTATGCGAGCGTTCCCGGGCTTCGGGCCGAGCAGCAAGGTCCGGTCCTCTCCCTCACCCTGGACCGCGCCGACCGCCGCAACGCCGTGAACGACCTGATGCTTGACGCAATGATCGGACACCTGGCCGCCGCGGGCATCGATGAGGCGGTGCGGGTAATCCGAATCGACGCCGACGGCCCAGACTTCTGCGCGGGTGCCGATCTGATCGCGAACAACGCGAAGTCGGAGCGCAAACCACGAGTGGGCAGTACTCAGCGTCGACTGCCAAACAAAGCCAACCGGCTGATCCCGTTGATGCTCGAGACTCAGGTGCCCATCGTCGCGGTGGTCCGTGGCTGGGCGACCGGTCTGGGTTTTCACATCGCGTTGGCATCCGACTTCTGCCTCGCCGCCGAAAACGCTCGGTTCTGGGAGCCTTTCATGGCCCGCGGCTTCACGCCGGACAGCGGGGCAGCATGGCTGTTACCGCGTCTGATCGGAATGGTTCGCACAAGACAGCTGCTGATGCTCGGTGAGGAGATCTCCGGCGCCGCCGCGGCCGATTGGGGCATCATCCACGGTGCCCACGCACCGGATCAATTGACCTCGGCAGCAGAGGAACTCGTCACGAAACTCGGCGCAGCGCCCACAGTGGCGCTCGGGCTCACCAAGTGGCTGCTGCAGAGCGGCAACGGACTCGATCTGGACCGTCATCTCCAGCACGAGGCGTTGGCGCTCGAACTGTCAAGCCGCAGTGATGATTTCAAGGAGGGTCTGGCGGCCTTCCGCGACAAACGCGATGCGAACTTCCAGGGACGATGAGGCAACTATCGATCA
>JAFAWC010000323.1 GCA_019242135.1 Mycobacteriaceae bacterium
GATCGAGATCGTGAACGGCTCACCGGTATGCAACACCGCGTTGGTCGCAAGCTCACTGGTGAGCAGCCCGGCAGTGTCGGCGCTGCCATCGAACCCGTGCGCGCGGAGGTGGTCGTGAACCAGGCGGCGAGCCTGGCGTGGTGACGCAGGATGAGGCGGGTACGCGCCTCGCTCTTCGACATGCGCCACATTTGGCCAAGTACCCACCGGCCGGGCGCCCCAACCGGCCCGCCACTTCTCGGTTGTGGGTGTACCGTCGAAATAACACATCAGTCGGGTCATATGTCCTCGGTTTGGGGAACGGTCGGCTCCTGCTCTCGAAGTCTCGAGGCATCACGTGGCCGACTACGCGCGGAGGGCTTCGCGCGCCCGCGCCCGCGCTCCGAGAACCCGAGGCTGCGTGATGTCGCGCACCGCGTGCTCGACGACGCCAAGCGTGCGCATCTCGACGCCAGTCTCTCGTCGCCGGAGTAACCGGATACGAGCCGGGATATACTCCGAACGCGGTTGGACAGTCAGCCGTCCTCGACGAGCGCGAAGCTGCCTGGAGGACGCATGTCCGGTGACCGTGACGCCACGGAACTCGTCATCCGGGTCGACCCGACCGACGACGGACCGGTGGTGGGCCTCGGTGGCGACCTCGACATGGCGACCACCCCGCAGCTGGACGGCTGCCTGGCGGGCATCGCTCGGCGGCGGCCCGATCGCATCGTCGTCGACCTCGCCGAGCTCCGCTTCTGCGATTCGACCGGACTCACCACGTTCGTTCGCTGGTCCCGTCAGTGCAGCGATGCCGGCGTCCAGCTGTTGCTCCGCGCGCCGACGCCGCAACTTCGACGCCTGCTCGAGATCACGCGTTTCGATTCGCTGCTCGACGTCGATTCCGACGGTGCAGTGACCGGCGGCGACAGCGACGCAACTGTCACCGAAGGGTAGGAACATGGAAGATCCCCGGGATGTCGGGCTTTGCACCCGTTGCGGACGATGGCAGCGTCGTCGTCATGCGTACACGGAGGACTTCGGGAACGGTGACCGCGAAGAATGGTGTGTCACCGGGAATTGCAACGCCACGTGGGGCGACGGGGTCGAGCTGATCCTCGCTGGCCGTCATGATCCTGCGGCTGCACACTGCTGTTGTGCGGCATGTCGGCTGGCCGACGGCGCCGAGCTCCCCGCGACCGCCATCGAGAATGCGGCCGACCGCGGCGTGTCCGAGGCCGCCGCACACTTGCGCTCCTAGGAGCAGATCTCACAATCTGACGGCATGTCGACGTTCGTGCTCGTGCACGGGGGCGGGCACGGCGGGTGGTGCTACGCCAAGGTGAAGCGCATCCTGGAGACGTCCGGTCACGAGGTGTTCGCTCCCTCGCTCAGCGGCCTTGCCGAGCACACTGCGGTGCTGTCGCCTGCGATCGACCTGGATTTCCACATCAACGATGTGGTGCAGCTGCTCCACTACTGGGACCTGCGTGATGTCGTCCTCGTCGGACACAGCTACGGCGGCATGGTGGTGACCGGCATTGCCGACAGGGCAGCCGATCGTGTCGGCAAGCTCGTGTACCTGGACGCCGCGAACCCGAAGAACGGGCAGTCACTCGTCGATGTTGCCGGCCCGGTCATCGAGATGACGCGCCCGATGGGCAGGGTCGTCGACGGCGTCGAGCTGGTGCTGTTGCCCGCTCCCGGCGCGGCGGCCTTCTACGGGGTCGCGGACGCCGACGACCTCGCGTGGACGGACGAGCGGCTGACCGGCCATCCGTGGAAGTGCTTCGAGCAGCCGCTGCGGCTCACCAACGAGGACGCGTTGTGGGCCATCCCGCAGTACCACATCGTCTGCGAGTCGACGCTCGAAACACGCGACGCAGAGCTCATGAAACAGGCCCGCGCCGATGGCCGGCTGTGGAGCATCGACACCGGGCACGACCTCATGATCACCGAGCCGAAGTTCGTCGCGGACACGCTGATTGGGATCGCCGCCTCGTAATCGTGCGGTACCAAGCTCGTGGGGCGCGCTTTGGAGGGCCCAATCTGGAGCGGCCCTGCACGTCAGGCGTCACCCGGGGCGACTGTCAGGTCTCAGCCGAACTACCACGACGATTCGGCGCCCCCGGCAGGATTCGAACCTGCGACACACGGTTTAGGAAACCGATGCTCTATCCCCTGAGCTACGAGGGCTGACGTGCACGATCGTAGCGGCAAGCCGACTGCTGGCCTGCCACGGTTCGCGATGGTTTCGCGATCATGGCGTTCGCCGTGTTGGACCGCTCCGTCCCGAACGCGGAAGCGCAGAAGCAGGCAGGACCCTCGGGTGCCATCCTGTGCCGT
>JAFAWC010000398.1 GCA_019242135.1 Mycobacteriaceae bacterium
GCACCATCTTCACGTTCCCCGCCGTGGGAAAGCCGCGCCCGGCGAGGAATCGGGTCACGGCGGCACGGCCGGTGAACCACATCGCGAGCCATCGTGATTGAAAAATGGTTCGTGGCTCGACGTAGGTGCTGCGGCATAATTCGGGAATGACGCCGCCGCGGTACCCCTACTTCCTGCCGCCGCATCCGGAGGGACCGGCCTTCCGCCCCGTACCGGCGCCAAAGCGCCGTTCGTTGATCGACATCGTCATTACGTCGGTAATGTTTTTGTTTGCTGCACTGGCGGCATTGGCATCGTTTGGGTACTCGTTGTTATGGGGGATGACCACCGATACGTGCGACACCTCCGGGGCGGCGTGCAACGAGGCGGCGCTCGGTCAGGCCTAGCTGGTGACGTGGGGCGGCATCTTAGTTGCGATGATCATTGCGGTCCTGGGCGTCGTCGTAGCGGCCGTGCGCCATTGGGTCATGTGGATATGGCCAACGTTGGCGTTGGGTGTGGTCGTGGTCGCTACCGTCATCGGTTTCGAGCTAGTGAAGGGCGTGCACCCCGGTCACTAAAGGAACCGTTTAACTGTTGGCCGAACACATACGGTGATCACGCCGCGCAGGTTGTATCTCGGTTGGTCCACCAGGTCCTCGGCGTCATGCACCGACCCGAGCATGCGGTAGCAGTGCGCGATGGGCTTGGCGCGAAACGGCGCGGTCTGCTCGATGAAGTCCTGTTGGGAAGGCATCAGGCATGCCTTGCGGTGACGCCGCCGTCGATATCCAGCGCCATCTGCAACATCGGCGTGCGAACAAAACCGGGGCACACCGCGTTGACGCGAACCCCGTCAGGACCCAGCTGTGAGGCCATCGACCTCGTCAGCCCGAGAAGCCCTGCTTTGGACGCGCAGTAGGCCGGGATGTACGGGTTGGCGGCCAGCCCCTCGATACTGGAAATCCCGACGATCGCCGGTGAACGTGTGCGACTACTGGGCCGCGGTGCGCGAACCCGACTGGTCGCAGTTCGTGATCCGGCAGAAAGACTGACACGCGGGGCCGGCCATCGTCGTTACCGGCACTTTCCGATGATGTTTTCGGCGAACCACTCGATGGCCGCCCGGTAGCGGTCGGGCTCCTTCAACGCGTCGAGGTCGCCTGCCTGCACGTCGGCCAGTCCGGCCCACGGATTGCACATCACAGCGGTGATCCCGGCATCCTCAGCCCGCTTGAAGAGATCCGGCGTGGGTGGCTCTAGCAGGGCCAGCATGATTTCGAACGGCTTGGTGTCCGTTCCGTATTCGCGGCGCAACGTGGTCAGCTTCTCGACGAACGACACCGCGCCGCCCCACTTGTACGCGTAGCCGACCCAGCCGTCGCAGAGCCGCGCCGCGCGCCGGAGCGCGGCGTCGGACTCGCCGCCGCACAGGATCGGCACCGGCGCGGCAGGATGCGGCTCGATCATCATCTCCGGCACCTGGTAGTAGCGGCCGTTCCACGACACCCAGCCACCTGCCCACAACGCGCGCAACGCCGGGATCATCTCGTCGAGCCGCTTACCGCGGGTGGCGAAGTCCTGTCCGAGCAACTCGTACTCTTCGCGCATCCACCCGACGCCGGCCGCCAGCCATACCCGCCCCTCCGACACCACCGATGCCGTCGCCACCTGCTTGGCGACCTCCAGCAATGGGCGTGCGGGCGCGACGTATACCGCGTTGGAGAACCGCAACCGGCTCGTTACGGCCGCCATGGCGCCGATCAGAACCCACGAGTCGGGCCACGCGGTGTCTGGTGACCATCCGGGGCGGCCGGAGGCCGACGGATACGTCGAGGAGAGGTCGCGCGGGTAGATCAGGTGGTCGGAGGACACGATCCCGTCGAAGCCGGCCTCGTCGAGCATCGCGGCGACGCGCAGCGCCTGGGTCGCTGGCATGAACGCGGTGCCGGACCAAAACTGCATTCGATTCGACCTCCGTTGGCGGTAAGCGGTGTGGCGGGCGACATCATGGTGGCATGGCCGACGATGAACTGGACGAGCTGTACTGGGTCAGGCCCCCCGACTTCGTCGCGACACGCGCCCGGCTGGCCGCGGCGGCCAAGGACCGCGGCGATGAGGCCGGTGCCAAGCAGATCTCCGCGAGCCGTAGGCCGACCGCCGCGGCGTGGGCCGTCAACCGGCTCGCGCTGAGCCGCGCGAAGGCCCAGCAACGCCTGACAGAACTCGGTGAGCGACTGCGCACCGCCCATGCGGCGATGAACGGCGAGGGGATCCGCGAACTGTCCGCCGAGCAGCGCAAGCTCATCGACGAGCTCACCCGGGCCGCGTTCGACGCGGCCGAGATGAGCGATCCGTCGGCCGCACTGCGCGACGACGTCACCGGCACGCTGCAGGCGGCGATCGCGGACCCCGCGGTGGCGGCGCGGCTGGGCCGGTTGACGAAGGCCGAGCGGTGGAGCGGCTTCGGCGATTTCGGGTTCTCGGCACCGGTGTCCGGGCCGGCAAGCAAAGCGGCGAGCAAGGCGGCGAGAGCCGAACCCAAAGAGGCTGGACGGCAGCAGGCCGTGGCCGACAAGCCGCGGAACGGCAAGACGGCCGCGCGGGCCAGAGCCGCGGTGGCCGAAGCGGAGCGAGCCAAGTCCGCTGCTGATGCCGCACTCGACGATCGGCACACCGAGTTGGTGTCGGCGCGGTGGCGTGTTCACGAGGCCCGCAAGCGACTCGACGCGGCCGAACGTGAGTTGCGCGCTGCCGAAGAGGCGCATGAGGAAGCCAAGCAGGCCAGCCGCGCCGCCGCCGAATCGGTGAAGGACGCCAAGGCGCGGCCTGGCCGGGGTTAAACCTCGATCCGTGACCCCATCACGACGGTGCGGTCCAGCGGCAGGCAGAAAAATCCGGCGGCATCGGCGGTGATGTATGAGGTCGCGATGAACAGGCGTTTGCGCCAGTTCGCCATCGTTGGTGCGGCACCCTTGACGAGCTCGAGTTTGGACAGGAAATATGACGCCTCATCGATCGCGATTTGGCCCTCGGTATCTTTGGGATCGAGCAGGCCAAGCGTGTGCGGCACGTCCGGCATCTCCATGTATCCGAAGCGCGCATTGACGTGGACGATGCCGTCCTTGGCGTAACCGAGATCGTCGATCTGGGTGCGCTCGTCGTCGGGTATGCGCGGGACCGGCACCACCTCCAGCGACATGATCACGACGTGTTCGTGCAGCACGCGGTTGTGCTCGACGTTGGCGCGTAACGCCAGTGGAGCCGTTTGCGTGCCGCGGTTCAGGAACACCGCGGTACCCGGGATTCGCGCCAGCGGTGGGTCCTTCTGGGTCACTTCCTGGATGAACTCCCGCAACGGGCCTTCGGCTTTCTCGCGGGCGGCGGTGACGATCTCGCGGCCGCGCTGCCAGGTCGTCATCACTGTGAAGGCGACGATGCCCATCAGCAGCGGCAGCCATGCGCCGTGCACCAGCTTGGTCAGGTTCGCCGCGAAGAACATCAGGTCGACGAACAGCAGGGTGACAGCGCCGAGCAGGACCAGCCACAACGGTTTTCGCCACCGCGTGTACGCGAGATAGAAGAACAACAACGTGGTGATCGTGATCGTCCCGGTCACCGCCATGCCGAACGCATAGGCCAGTGCCGCCGAACTCCGGAACGCGAACACGAGGATGAGCACGGCCACCATCAACAGGCTGTTGATCCACGGCACGTAGACCTGACCGACCGTCGACTCCGAGGTATGCGCAATCCGAAGGCGCGGCAGGTAGCCGAGCTGCGCGGCTTGCGATGCGACCGAATACGCGCCGGTGATCACCGCCTGCGACGCGATCACAGTTGCAGCGGTCGCCAGCAGCACCATCGGAAGCCGGCCCCATTCGGGAGTCAGCAGGAAGAACGGCGCGCTGACCGCACGCTGGTCGCCAAGCAACAGGGCGCCCTGACCGAAATAGTTGAGTGTGCAGGTCGGCAGGACGAGAAACAGCCAGGCAGTGACGATCGGCGCCCGCCCGAAGTGGCCCATGTCGGCGTAGAGGGCTTCGGCGCCGGTGACCGCGAGCACGACCGCGGCCAGTGCGAAGAATGCGATGTGGAAGTGGCCAGCCATGAAGCCCAATGCATACGTCGGCGAGAGCGCTCTGAGGATCCCCGGCTCCCTGACGATCCCGTTGACTCCGCACGCGCCGATCACGACAAACCACGCGATCATCACGGGTCCGAACAGCCGGCCGACGGCCGCGGTGCCGCGGCGCTGCACGGCGAACAGCGCCAGGATGATCACCGCGGTGAACGGTACGACCCACTCGGCCAGCCGCGGTTCGACGACTTTGAGCCCCTCGACCGCGGAGAGTACCGAGATTGCGGGCGTGATCATGCTGTCGCCGAAGAACAGCGCGGCACCGAAGATGCCCAACGACACCAACATCATTGCGGTGCGATGGCCCTGGGCGTGTTTGTGCACCAGCGTGATCAGCGCCATGATGCCGCCCTCGCCGTGGTTGTCAGCGCGCATCACCAGTGTCACGTACGTGTAGGTGACGATGATCATCACCGACCAGAACACCAGCGACACGATGCCGTAGACAGTGTGCTCGGACAGCGGAACAGGATGCGGGTCATCCGGATTGAAGACGGTCTGGATGGTGTAGATCGGGCTGGTTCCCAGGTCGCCGAATACCACACCGAGCGCGCCGACCGCGAGCGCCACGCGCGCCGTGTTCGCACCGTTGACCGGACGGTGCACCGAGGTGGTGGTGGTGTTGGTTTGCACGACTGCGTCCTCGTTTCGCGGATCAATGTAGACGATGCATGGCGTGCCACTCGGCCTGCATCGTCAAGAGAGCAAGCACGGGTAACTCCGCGGTGCCCGGGTCGAGTTCGCGGTAGCGCTGGTAAATATTGACCACCACACGCTCGGCGTCCAACCAGTCGGCATACTCATCGAGGTCAACGGTGTCGGCGGCTTCGGCGAAAGAAAGACCTTGACGATAAGCATTTTCCGCGTGGGCGGCGATGTGCAGCAGGTATCCGCGGACGGCGCGGATACCGTCGGCGTCGGTCACTGGCCCGTGGCCGGGAACCACGGTCGGCGCGTCCAGGGCGATCATCTTGTCGCACGCGGCAACCCAGTTCGCGATCGGTCCGGCCCACACGATGGGAGTGCACCCGATGAACAGAAGGTCGCCGGCGAACAGGACACCGGCGTCGGGTACATGCACGACCGTGTCCGCAGCGGTGTGGGCCGGCCCGAGATCGTGGAGGTCCACCTGCCTGCCGCCGACATCGATGGTGAGGCGGCCCTCGAACGTCTGGTCGGCATTGCGGACGGTGATGCCACTGAAATCGAAGGGCCCGAACCGATCACGGACATAGGGGGTGGCGACGGGACCCAGATCGGCCACCTGAGTCATCGTCAGCAGCTCGGACGCCATCGCGTGCGCAACTTCGGAAGCCGTCCCGCGGGCCGCGATGATGCGCACCGACCCGGCCAGCAGCTGATTGCCGTGCATGTGGTCGCCGTTGGAGTGCGTGATCACCGCATCCGTGATCGGCGCATCGTCGGTGACCGAGCGCATCGCTTCCAGCATCTCGCGGGTGAGCGGCAGATCGAACAGCGTATCGACGAGCAGTGAGGCGCCGTCGCCGACGACCAGACCCGCGTTGCTCCAACCGTATCCGCCGTCGGGCAGCGTCCAGGCCCATACGCCGGCGCCGACCTTGTGCAGGCCACGCTGGTACGGAATCGGCGCCGGCGCGGGATTGGCGCGCGCGGGCTGGGGTCGGGCGTCCGGATTCGGCCGCGGAGCCAGCGGATGCGGACGGGGCGTGGCCCTGACGATCTGGCGGGTCTCGCCCAGCCCCTCGACGCGCAGGGTCACCGTGTCGCCGTCACGCAACCAGCCGGTGAAGTCGGCAGGCGCGTTGAGGTCGAGATGCTCGACGAGCGTGCACGTGGGAACGGTGCCGGAGCCGATCACGTCGCCCGAGTTGAGCGTCACCCCGCGGGACGCGTACGAGATGATCTCGGCGAAGCTCCAATCCATGTCTGCGGTTGTGCCACTGCCGATTTCAGCATCGTTGACCAGCGCCGACACCGTGAGGGCCAGCCGGCCATCGCGCCGGTAGGGGGCAAGCTCGTCGGGTGTGACCAGATACGGTCCGAGGGTGACGCCGCTGTCTTTGCCCTTGGCTTGGCCGATGCCCAGCTGACCTTCGATGTTCTGCAGATCGCGCGCAGACCAGTCGTTGAAGATCGTGTAGCCGATGATCGCAGCCTCGGCTTGTGCCACGGAGAGGTCCTTGCCTGCGGGCCCGATGACGGCTGCAATTTCCAGCTCGAAGTCCTGCCACGCACTTCCCGGCGCCATCGGGACATCCTCGTAGGGGCCCAAAACGGTTGACGGACAGGCGAAATAGAACGCCGGAATGCGGTACCAGGTGTCTTTGAGGACCCGTCCGGCACCGAACGCCTGCTGACAGTTGCGCATGTGCTCCAAAAAGCCCAGGCTGTCGCGGATGGCCGGCGGCCGCGGGATCGGGGCGCGCAGTATGACGTCGTCGAGGGCCACCACCTCCGAGGGCCGGTGCAGCGCGTCGTCTCCGGCGACCCGCAGTTCTTCGGCGCCTTGTGCGACAAGGTCGATCAGGGCCGTTTCCCGTCCCAGTGCATGAATCAACCCATTCGAGACGACGCCTACCCGATCCAAATCATCGCTTTGATAGGTCACCCATTTCATTTGGCAGGCACCATCCACGACAACCCGTCGGATTGCAATGCCGACAACGCGCACAGCACAACGAGAAACACCAGGCTCCAGACGATGACGCGGCGGAAGATGTCGCCCTCCCGGCCGTTCATGTGCACAGCAGCCGCGGCGATCGCGAGGTTCTGCGGCGAGATCATCTTGCCGAGCACGCCGCCCGAGCTGTTCGACGCCGCCATCAGAATCGGCGACAGGTGCGCCTTATCCGCGGCGGTGACCTGCAACGCGCCGAACAGCGAATTGGACGAGGTGTCCGAGCCGGTCACCGCGACGCCGAGCCAGCCGAGGATCGGCGACAGCAGCGCGAACAGCCCGCCGGCACCGGCCATCCAGGTTCCGAGGGTGATCGTCTGAGCGGACGCGTTCATCACGAAAGCCAGTGCCAGAACAGCCATTACGGTGACGATCGCCCAGCGCAGCTGGTGCAGGGTCGTGGCGTACGCCTTCATCGCGCGGGGCACCGCCAACGGCAAGACAATCATCGTGAGAAGACCGGCCACCAGCATCTGCGTGCCGGGACTGGTGAGCAGGTTGAGCGTGAACTCCATCAGCGACACCGGCTTGCCTTTGGGGCTGAGAATGTGAAGGCCGGGCCACTGGAATTTGATCGTGGCCTTGTCGAGCAACTGTTTCACGGCGGGGATCTGACAGACGACGAAGACCGCGATGATGATGAGGTACGGGGCGTAAGCCCGCGCTACGT
>JAFAWC010000709.1 GCA_019242135.1 Mycobacteriaceae bacterium
CGCGGCGCCGGATCGGGCAGCACGAAGTTGCCCTGCGGGGCGGCCAGCCGCACGATCGTGCCCGGGGCGACGCCGACGACCAGATGCGTCGACAGGAATCCCTCGGGCATCGCCTTGACGGTGATCGTGATGGTGCGGGCGGACTGGGAGGTAACGGGGCTTGACGTCAACGAGTAGGACCGCCAGCGCCAGCGCCCCTCGACGAGCACCCCGATGCCGATGTATTGACCCGGCTGATAGTCGAATTCGAATCCCCAGCCCGGCTTGATCACCAGCGTGGCCGAGTCGGTGGTCTCGCGACGGATGTCGAGGACGCGGCCGCGAAGTTCGCGGGCCGACCACAGCGGATTGGCCAACTGCAGATAGTCGTCGGGCAACAGCGGCGTGGTGATCCTGCTCGCCACCGCGCGCAGCGTTTTCCACACCGGATGTTTTGCCGCGGTGCCGGTGACGGCCACCGGCCGGGTGTCCACGACCACCGCGGTGGGCTTCGGAATCCTCACACCCATATAACCTACGGTACCGTAACCTACGGTCACGTACCAAGCCGGAATCAGAGCAGTTCCAGCAGGAACGGCAGCTCCTGCGCCGCGTACCAGGCCAGCTCATGGTCTTGCGCATCGCCGACGAGCAGCTCGGCGTCCTCGTCCCCGAGGTCGGCGGCATCGATGGCCGCGATCGCCGCGGCCACGGCGTCTTCGGCGGCCGCATTGTCGACATGGGCGCAGATCACCTGGTCCAGCGCGACGGGCCCGGCCAACCGAACCACGGCGTCGTCGAGGTCGGGGCGGGGTTTCGCCTGATCCACTTCGGCGACGAGCACGGCCCGGCGCGTCGGCAGGTCCGCGCGATCGGTACCCAGCAGCCGCAACGACGCCAGACCGGCGTCCCGCAACGCGACCTCGGCCAGCTCGTCCTCGTCGCCTTCGGCGTAGGCTTCGCGCAGCGCCGGGGTGACCGCGAAAGCCGTGCCGTTCACGGGCGTAATCTCACGGTCGGCCACTAGCTGCTGCAGCATCCCAAGAGTCGCCGGGATGTAGACCCGTGTCACGGCGTGCGCCCCCATGTCGTCACCAACTCGGTTTGCGCCCCAAGCCTATTGCGCAGCCTCGAGTAGTTCTTCGAGGGACTCGCGCAGCAGGGCCGGCAGCATGTCGACGTCGCTCATCGCGTCGCGGTCGGCATTGATGCCGAAATAGAGCATCCCGCAGTACGAAGTCACCCCGATGGCCAGCACCTGGTTGTGCAAGAGCGGTGGCACCGCGTAGGTCTCGAGAAGTTTTGCGCCCGCGATGTACATCTGCGACTGTGGGCCGGGCACGTTGGTCATCAGCAGGTTGAACACCCGCGCCGAGTACGTGGTCGCCACCCGGATGCCCATCGCGTGCAGCGTCGGCGGCGCGAATCCCGAGAGCGTGACGATCGTCCGGGCGTCCACCAGGCTGGTCGCGGTGGGGTGGCTCTCGGTGGCGTGCGCGATCTGCGACAGCCGCACCACGGGATTGCCCTCGCCGACCGGCAGGTCGACCAGAAACGGCGACACCTCGCTGATCGCTTGTCCGGGACCGGTGTTCGTCTCGAGGTCGGCCTCCGGGTACACCGACATCGGGGCCATCGCGCGCACGGTCGCCGTTGTCGACACCGGCTCGGCCCGCGACAGCAGCCAGTTGCGCAATGCGCCGGTGACCACCGCGAGCACGACATCGTTGACGTCGCAGTCGTAGCGGGCGCGCAATTTGCGGTAGTCCTCGAGCCGGCCGGTGGCGACGGTGAACCGTCTGTTGCGCGACACCTGGGTGTTCAGCGGGCTGCTCGGCGCCGTGCCCCGCAACATGGTGCGAGCCGTGTAGGCGGCTCGGCGGCCGACGTCGGCGAGGTAGCCGGCGTTGGTGGCGATCTCGGTTACGGCGGCCTGGATCGCCTCCAGTTGCGTGCCGGGACGCGCCACCCAGTCCCCGACCGCGCCCATGACGAGGTCGAAGTTCGATGGTTCGTGGCCCGGAATCCAGATGTCCTCACCGAATTGCGGGGCGCGCTGGCTGCGGTCGGCGATCACGTGCCCGATCTCCAGCGCCGTCATCCCGTTGACCAGGGCCTGGTGCGATTTGGTGTAGATCGCGAGCCGATTCTTGGCCAGTCCCTCGACCAGGTACATCTCCCACAGCGGCCGGGAGCGGTCCAGGGGCCGCGACGCCAGCCGCGCGACGAGTTCGTGCAGCTGGTCGTCACTGCCCGGCGAGGGCAGCGCGGAGCGCCTGATGTGGTAGGTGATGTCGAACTCGCGGTCGTCGATCCACACCGGCCGGGCCAGCCCGAGGGTCACCTCGCGCACCTTCTGCCGGTACCGGGGAATCTGTGGCAGCCGCCGCTCGACGGTGGTGAGCAGCGTTTCGTAGGAGAGCCCGCCCTTGGGGCGCCGCAGGATCGACAGTGAACCCACGTACATCGGCGTCGACGAGTCCTCCAGGTGGTAGAACGACGCGTCCGACGCCGACAACCGGGTCACCATCGCGCTGACCCCCCTCACTTGACACTCGGTTGCAGCCTCTGCCACCGTATCCGGCCCACCGCCTGCCGCGCATCGTGGCTAATCCCCGTCGCGCTAACGTGAGCCCTTATGGAAGGCGACCACGTTAGCGTCGAACGCGTCATTGACGCCCCCGCCGGCGACATCTTCGGGCTCATCGCCGATGCCGGCAAGCACCCGAGCTTCGACGGGTCCGGCACGGTGCAGCACGCGACCCAAGAGTCACAGCCCCTGACGAAGGGCTCGCAATTCGGCATGGCGATGCGGTGGGGTGTGCCCTACCGCACCAAGAACACCGTGATCGAATTCGAGCCCGATTCGCTGATCGCTTGGCAGACAACGATGCTCGGCGGACTCATTGGCGGCCGGATTTGGCGCTACGAACTCAGCCCACAGGCAGACGGCACACTGGTGCGCGAAACCTGGGACATCTCCCGCGATAAGCAGCGACATTGGCTGCGCGTGAGCGGAATGGCCAACCAGGCCGAACGCGGGATGCGCGCCACGCTTGACCGGATCGCGGAGTTGCTCCAGAAGCCCTGACCGTCAGGCCCTGCGCGACTTGGGCGGTTTGGGTCCGCGGCCCTGTCGGCGAGCAGCCTCGCGCCGTTCGCGCCGCGTCGCCCGCCCGGGGGCACCCGCGGTCGCGGGCTCTCCGCCGTTGCGCCTCTGCACCTGCGCCGACCCGTCCTCCGACGGCCCGCTGTAGGTGAGCTGGCGGTCGTTCTCCCCGCTCTCCCCGTCAATTCCCTTGGCCCGCAACGCTGCGAGCGCAAGCTGCAGTTCCTTGGTCGACGAACCGTCTTGGGCGCCGCCGGCGGTTCCCGACCCGGCGAGCTCGGCCAGACCTTCGGGGGCGGCGACCGGCGCAACGGCCGGTGCCGGCGCGGCCTCCACCACCACGTTGAACAGGAAGCCGACGGACTCCTCCTTGAGTCCCTCGAGCATGCTGGTGAACATGTCGAAGCCCTCACGCTGGTATTCGACCAACGGGTCGCGCTGCGCCATCGCGCGCAGCCCGATGCCCTCCTTGAGGTAGTCCATCTCGTAGAGGTGCTCGCGCCACTTGCGGTCGAGAACGTTGAGCAGCACGTTTCGTTCGAGCTGGCGCATCGAACCCTCGCCCGCGAGCCCGTCGATCTCCTCCTCGCGTTTGGTGTACGCGCGTTCGGCGTCTTTGAGCACGGCGTCGAGCAGCTCGGCGCTGCCGAGGTCGTCCATCTCGTCGTGGCGCTGGGTCAGATCCTTATAGTCGATGCCGACCGGGTAGAGCTGCTTGAGCGCGGTCCACAGCTGGTCGAGATCCCAGTCCTCCGCGTACCCCTCGGCGGTGGCGCCGTTGACGTAGGCGGTGATCACGTCGCGGACCATCTCCACCGCCTGCTCTTTGAGGTTCTCGCCCTCGAGGATGCGGCGGCGCTCGTCGTAGATGACCTTGCGCTGCTGGTTCATCACCTCGTCGTACTTCAACACGTTCTTGCGGACCTCGAAGTTCTGCTGCTCGACCTGGGTCTGCGCGCTCTTGATCGCACGGGTGACCATCTTGGCCTCGATCGGCACGTCGTCAGGCAGGTTCAGCCGGTTGAGCAACGACTCGAGCGCCTCGCCGTTGAATCGCCGCATCAACTCGTCACCGAGTGACAGGTAGAAGCGCGACTCGCCGGGGTCGCCTTGGCGCCCCGAGCGACCCCGCAGCTGGTTGTCGATCCGGCGGGACTCGTGGCGCTCGGTTCCGAGCACGTACAGACCGCCGGCCTCGATCACCTCGTCGGCTTCGTCGGCCGCTTCGGTCTTGACCTTCGGCAACTCCTCGTGCCAGGCGGCCTCATACTCCTCGGGCGTCTCGACGGGGTCCAGACCTCGCGCACGCACTCGTTTGTCTGCCAAAAAGTCCACGTTGCCGCCGAGCACGATGTCGGTGCCGCGCCCGGCCATGTTCGTCGCGACGGTGATCGCGCCGCGCCGGCCCGCCTCGGCGATGATGCCGGCCTCCTGCTCGTGATACTTGGCGTTGAGCACGTTGTGCGGGATCCGGCGTTTCTGGAACTGGCGCGACAGATACTCCGAGCGTTCGACGCTGGTGGTGCCGATCAGCACCGGCTGGCCGTTTTCGTAGCGTTCGGCGACGTCGTCCACCACCGCGATGTACTTGGCTTCTTCGGTCTTGTAGATGAGGTCGGACTGGTCGGCGCGGATCATCGGCTTGTTCGTCGGGATACTCACCACCCCGAGCTTGTAGATCTCGTGCAGCTCGGCCGCCTCGGTTTGGGCGGTGCCGGTCATACCGGCGAGCTTGTCGTAGAGCCGGAAGTAGTTCTGCAACGTGATCGTGGCCAGCGTCTGGTTTTCGGCCTTGATCTCCACGTTTTCCTTGGCCTCGATGGCCTGGTGCATGCCCTCGTTGTAGCGGCGGCCCACCAGGACACGGCCGGTGAACTCGTCGACGATCAGCACCTCGCCGTCGCGGACGATGTAGTCCTTGTCCCGCTGGAACAGCTCCTTGGCCTTCAACGCGTTGTTGAGGTAGCTGACCAGCGGCGAGTTGGCGGCCTCGTAAAGGTTGTCGATGCCGAGCTGATCCTCGACGAACTCGACGCCGAACTCGTGGACGCCGATCGTGCGCTTGCGCAGGTCGACCTCGTAGTGGGTGTCCTTCTCCATCAGCGGCGCGATCCGGGCGAACTCGGTGTACCAGCTCGACGCGCCGTCGGCGGGCCCCGAGATGATCAGCGGCGTGCGGGCCTCGTCGATCAGGATCGAGTCGACCTCGTCAACGATCGCGTAGTTGTGGCCGCGCTGCACGAGGTCCTCGAGCCGGTGGGCCATGTTGTCGCGCAGGTAGTCGAAGCCGAACTCGTTGTTCGTGCCGTAGGTGATGTCGGCGTTGTATGCCACCCGGCGCTCGTCGGGCGTCATTTGGGCCAGGATCACCCCGACGTCGAGGCCGAGGAAACGGTGCACGCGCCCCATCCACTCGCTGTCGCGTTTGGCCAGGTAGTCGTTGACCGTGACCACGTGCACGCCCTGGCCGCCGATCGCGTTGAGATACGACGGCAGCACCGAGGTCAGCGTTTTGCCTTCACCGGTCTTCATCTCGGCGACGTTGCCGAAGTGCAGCGCCGCGGCGCCCATCACCTGCACGTCGAACGGCCGCTGGTCCAGCACCCGCCACGCCGCCTCCCGGGCAACCGCGAATGCCTCCGGCAGTAGCTCGTCGAGCGACTCGCCGTCAGCGTGCCGCTTCTTGAATTCGTCAGTCTTCGCGCGCAGCTCGGCGTCGGTCAGCTTCTCCACGTCCTCGGACAGTGTGCCGACATAGTCGGCGATGCCCTTCAGACGTTTGACCATGCGACCTTCGCCAAGGCGCAGCAACTTCGACAGCACGGATACGTTCCCCTAGTCGGTTCGAGTCTTCGGCGTACCCCATGGTAGGCGACCCGCCGCCGGCAGCCGTCGCACGAGGCGAGCGCCAGGCGAGCCGGATCAACCGCCAGGCGAGCGTCAGGCGAGCCGAATCAACCGCCAGGCGAGCGTCAGGCGAGCCGGATCAACCGCCAGGCGAGCGTCAGGCGAGCCGAATCAACCCATAGTCGTAGGCATGGCG
>JAFAWC010000137.1 GCA_019242135.1 Mycobacteriaceae bacterium
CGCCGCTGGCCCCGATCCGACTGCGCATCGGCGTGCACACCGGCGAGGTGCGGCTGCGCGACGAGGGCAATTACATCGGCCCGACGATCAACCGGACCGCACGGCTGCGCGACCTGGCGCACGGCGGGCAGACGGTATTGTCGGCCACCACAAGCGATTTGGTGCTCGACACACTCCCACCGGGTGTCTGGCTGAGCGACCTGGGCAGTCACCGGTTGCGGGATCTGCCGCGACCGGAGCGCGTCGTGCAGCTGTGCCACCCCGACCTGCGCAACGACTTCCCGCCGCTGCGCACGCCCAGCACCGTTGCCGCCCATAATCTTCCAGCACAGCTCACGAGTTTCGTCGGACGCCAGGCGGAAATGACCAGACTTCGTGAGTCGCTGGCCGCCAACCGGCTGGTGACGCTGAGCGGTGCGGGCGGGGCGGGTAAAACACGGCTGGCGGTGCAGGTCGCCGCGGAGCTGGTAGGCGAGTTCGACGCCGGGGTGTGCTACGTGGATCTGGCGCCGATCACCCATCCCGATCTCGTGCCCGTCACGGTTGCCCGCGCTTTAGGACTACCCGACCAGCCCGGCCGGTCCACAACGGACACCTTGCTGCGGTTCCTGCGCGACCGCCACATGCTGGTGGTTCTCGACAACTGTGAGCACCTGCTCGACGGGACCGCCGTGGTGGTCACGGCCCTTGCGGAAGCATGCCCGGCGCTGACACTGCTCGCGACGAGTCGCGAGCCGATCGGGGTGGCCGGTGAAGTCAGCTGGCGGGTGCCGTCACTGTCGCTGGCCGATGAGGCCATCGATTTATTCGCCGATCGCGCCCGACGTGCCCGGCCCGACTTTGCGTTGACCGGCGAGAACGCCGCGGCGGTGGCCGAGATCTGCCGCCGCCTCGACGGGCTGCCGCTGGCGATCGAGCTGGCCGCCGCACGCGTGCGGGCGCTGTCGCTAGCCGAGATCCTCGAGGGCCTGCACGACCGCTTCCGGCTGTTGACCGGGGGTGCGCGCACCGCGGTGCGGCGCCAGCAGACGTTGCAGGCCTCGGTGGACTGGTCACACGCGCTGTTGACCGAACCCGAACAGATCCTGTTCCGCCGGCTGGCGGTGTTTTTGAACGGGTTCGACCTCGCCGCCGCACAAGCCGTCGCCGGCGCTGGCGCGGTGGAGCGCTACCAGGTGCTCGATCAGCTCTCCCTGCTCGTAGACAAGTCGCTGGTGGTGGCCGAAAACACCGCTGGCCGAACGCGATACCGGCTGCTGGAGACGGTTCGCCAGTACGCGCTGGGAAAGCTCGGCGAATTCGGGGAGGCCGACGACATGCGCGCGCGTCACCGTGATTACTACACAGCGATGGCGGCCCTTCTGGATGCGCCCGCGCGCAGCGACTACGAGCGACGTCTCGAACAGGCCGAAACCGAGATCGACAACCTGCGGGCCGCATTCGGGTGGAGCCTTGAAAACTCCGATCTCGAGCCGGCACTGGTGCTGGCGTCCTCACTGCAGCCGCTCTGGCTCGCGCGCGGCCGCATCCGCGAAGGGTGGGCCTGGTTCGACACGGTTCTCACCGACGACCGCGCGAATGACCTCGCGGCCTCGGTGCGCGCCCGGTCGCTCGCCGACGCTGCCATGCTCGACACCTGGGTCGGCGCCGCCGCAAGCGTGGCTCGGGCCCAACAGGCGCTGGCGATCGCTCGAGAACTCGACGACCCGGCCGTGCTGGTCCCGGCGCTGGCAGCGTGCGGTTTCATCGCGAGCTATGGCTACGACGCCGAGGTGATCCGGAGGTGCTTCGCCGAGGCGCTCGACCTCGCCCGGGTACTCGACGATCCGTGGCGGCTGAGCCAGGTCCTGTCCTTGCAGGCCGCGGCGGCGACCGGCGTCGGTGATCCGATCGCGGCCCGGGCGGCCGCCGAAGAAGGCCGCGACGTCGCCGAGGCGATCGGCGACCGCTTCTTCGCCTGCCAGTGCCGCACAAGCCTCGGCTGGGCACAGGTGATGCAGGGCGAGCTGGCCGAGGCCGTCGC
>JAFAWC010000009.1 GCA_019242135.1 Mycobacteriaceae bacterium
TTCACCGGGCGCGATGCGCCATTCCAAGTCGCGCAGTACCGGCCGGCCGGCGAACGACACCGACACGTCGAGCAAGTCGATGACGTCCTTGCCCAGTCGGGCGGTCGCCAACTTCGCCAGTTCGACCGTGTCGCGCAGCGGCGGCACTGCGGCGATCAGCTGGTTGGCGGCTTCTACCCGGAATTTGGGTTTGGATGTGCGCGCCGGCGCGCCACGCCGGAGCCAGGCCAGCTCCTTGCGTAGCAGGTTCTGCCGCTTGGACTCAGCGGCGGCCGACTGGCGGTCCCGCTCGACCCGCTGCAACACATAGGCTGCGTAACCGCCTTCGAACGGTTCCACGATGCCGTCGTGCACTTCCCATGTCGTGGTGGCCACCTCGTCCAAGAACCAGCGATCGTGGGTGACCAGCAGCAGGCCGCCGGAAGTGCGCATGCGTTGCCGCAGATGCCCGGCGAGCCACGTAATGCCCTGGATATCAAGGTGGTTGGTGGGCTCGTCGAGTGCAATCACGTCCCAGTCGTCGATCAGCAGCGCGGCCAGCTGCACCCGCCGCCGCTGTCCGCCGCTCAGCGTGGCGATGTCGGCGTCCCACGCGATGTCGGCGACCAGCCCGGCGACGACTTCGCGGATCCGCGGGTCAGCCGCCCATTGATGTTCGGGGCGATCACCGACCAGCGTCCAGCCGACGCTGCGGGCAGCGTCGAGGGTGTCGGCCTGGCTCAGCGCACCGACCCGTAAACCGCTGCGCCACGTCACGCGGCCGGAGTCCGGCTGGACCGTCCCGGTGAGCAACCCGAGCAGGCTGGATTTGCCGTCGCCGTTACGTCCGACGATGCCGACACGCGCGCCGTCGTCGACCCCGAGGCTCAGTGACTCGAAGACGACCTGAGTCGGGTAAGCCAGGTGTACGGCCTCGGCCCCCAGCAGGTGCGCCACTGTGCGAACCCTAGCGGCGATCGCAAGCGCGGCGAAGCCGGGCGCAGCGGGTCGCCGCCAAAGCCATCGGGGCAGGTACGCCGATGTGCCATGATGTGATCGCTGCCAGCTGAAATGCCGCAGCAGTGTTTGTTGAGGAGCAGCGGTGGATCTGAACCTTTCGGCGGTCACACGACCCGTCGAGCGCCTGATGGCCACGGCACAGAACGGCCTGGAGGTGTTGCGGCTGGGAGGGCTGGAAACCGGAAGCCAGCCGTCGCCGTCGCAGATCGTCGAGAGCGCGTCGATGTACAAACTCCGGCGCTACTTCCCGCCGGACAGCCGCCCAGGGCAATCGCCGCCGGGCGCGCCCGTGCTCATGGTGCACCCGATGATGATGTCGGCGAACATGTGGGACGTCACCCGGAAAGACGGCGCGGTCGGCATCCTGCACAACGCCGGGCTGGACCCCTGGGTCATCGACTTCGGCTCGCCGGACAAGGTCGAGGGCGGTATGCGCCGCAACCTCGCCGACCACATCGTGGCGCTCAGCCAGGCCGTCGACACGGTGGGCGACGCCACCGGTCACGACGTGCACTTGGCGGGCTACTCGCAGGGTGGAATGTTCTGCTATCAGGGCGCGGCGTACCGGCGCTCGAAAAACATTGCCAGCATTGTCACTTTCGGTGCTCCGGTGGACACTCTGGCCGCGCTGCCGATGGGTATCCCGGCCAACCTCGGCGCCGCCGCCGCCAACTTCATGGCCGATCACATCTTCAACCGGCTGGACATCCCGAGTTGGCTGGCGCGTGCCGGTTTTCAGTTGATGGACCCCCTCAAGACGGCGCGGGCGCGCATCGATTTCTTACGCCAGCTGCACGACCGCGAGGCGTTGTTGCCGCGCGAACAGCAGCGCCGCTTCCTCGAATCGGAAGGCTGGATCGCCTGGTCCGGCCCGGCGGTCTCGGAACTGCTCAAGCAGTTCATCGCGCACAACCGGATGATGACCGGGGGTTTCGCAATCAACGGCCAACTGGTCACCCTGACCGACATCACCTGCCCTGTGCTGGCTTTCGTCGGAGAGGTCGACGACATCGGACAGCCGGCCTCGGTGCGCGGCATTCAACGCGCCGCACCGAATGCCGAGGTGTACGAATACCGTCTGCGCACAGGACATTTCGGGCTGGTCGTAGGAACCAAGGCGGCCCAGCAGACCTGGCCGACGGTCGCCGAATGGGTGCAGTGGATCTCCGGCGGCGCCGACAAGCCGCCCAGCGTCATGCCGATGGCCGACCAGCCGCCCGAGCACACCGACAGCGGTGTCGCGTTCCGCTCCCGGATCGCCCACGGGGTGGGCGAAGCATCCGAGGCGGCGCTCGCGCTGGCCCGCGGGGCGGCCGATGCCGTCGTCACCGCCAACAAGTCGGTGCGAACCATAGCGGTGGAAACCGCGCGCACCCTGCCTCGGTTGGCCAGGTTGGGCCAGATCAACGACCACACCAGGATCTCGCTGGGCCGCATCATCGGCGAACAGGCACACGACGCACCGAGGGGTGAGTTCTTCCTTTTCGACGGGCGGGTCCACACCTACGAAGCCGTGAACCGTCGCATCGACAACGTGGTGCGCGGCCTGATCCACGTCGGTGTGCGCCAGGGCGACCACGTCGGGGTGCTGATGGAGACCCGGCCCAGTGCGCTGGTCGCCATCGCCGCGCTGTCCCGGCTGGGCGCCGTCGCGGTCCTGATGACACCAGACAGTGATCTGGCCGCCGAAGCGCGGATCGGAAGAGTCTCCGAAATCCTCACCGACCCCACCAATCTCGACACCGCGCGCCAGCTGCCCGGCCACGTGCTGGTACTGGGCGGCGGGGAGTCCCGGGACTTGCACCTGCCCAAGGACGCCGACGTCATCGACATGGAACAGATCGATCCGGACGCGGTCGCCCTGCCGGCCTGGTACCGGCCCAACCCCGGGTTGGCGCAGGACCTGGCGTTCATCGCGTTCACCTCGGCCAGCGGCGAGCTTGTTGCCAAACAGATCACCAACTTCCGGTGGGCGTTGTCGGCGTTCGGCACCGCCTCGACGGCGGCCCTTAACCGCGGCGACACCGTGTACTGCCTTACGCCGCTGCACCACGAATCGGGTCTGCTGGTCAGCCTGGGCGGGGCCGTCGTCGGCGGCGCCCGCATCGCGCTGACCCGCGGGCTGCGCCCGGACCGGTTCCACGCCGAGGTGCACCAGTACGGCGTAACGGTGGTCTCCTACACCTGGACGATGCTGCGCGATGTCATCGACGAGCCGGGCTTCGCGATGCACGGCAACCACCCGGTGCGGCTGTTCATCGGCTCGGGCATGCCAACCGGGTTGTGGCAACGCGTCATCGACGTGTTCGCGCCCGCCCGGGTCGTCGAATTCTTCGCCACCACCGACGGGCAGGCGGTGCTGGCCAACGTATCCGGCGCCAAGATCGGCAGCAAGGGCCGCCCACTACCAGGCGGCGGCCAGGTCGAACTGGGCGCCTTTGACGCCAAGCACGACCTGATCCTGGAGAACGAGCGCGGCTTCGTCCAGGTCGCCGACGCCAACCAGGTCGGCGTGCTGCTGGCCCAGGCGCGCGGGCCGATCGACCCGAGCGCCTCGGTGAAGAGGGGCGTCTTCGCGCCCGCCGACACGTGGGTGTCGACCGAATTCTTGTTCCGCCGGGACGCCGACGGGGACTACTGGCTGCTCGGCAGACGAGGATCGCTGATCTGCACCGAGCGCGGAATCGTCTACTGCGAGCCCAGCACCGATGCGTTGGGCTTCATCCGAACGGTGGACCTGGCGGTGACCTACGGGGTCTCGCTACGTGGCCGACCGATCGCGGTGTCGGCGGTGACACTGCGGCCCGGCGCGACGGTGACCGCGGCCGACTTGACCGAAGCCCTGGCGGACCTGCCGATCGGCGTCGGGCCCGACATCGTGCATGTGGTGCCCGAAATACCGCTGAGCGCAACGTACCGGCCCACAGTCAGCGCCCTGCGCGCGGCGGGCATGCCCAAGCCGGGACGGCACGCGTGGTGGTTCGACCCGGCCGGACGGCAGTTCCGGCGGCTCACGGCCGCGGTTGTCACCGAGCTGGTCGGCGCGCGATAGGAGCACGATGATCGACGAAACGTTGTTGAGCATTCTGGTGTGTCCTGCCGACCGCGGCCCGCTGCTGCTGATCGACAGTGGTGCTGCCGGGGTGCTGTACAACCCGCGGCTGCGGCGCGCCTATCGGATCGAAGACGGCATTCCGGTGTTGCTGGTCGAAGAAGCGGTTGACGTCAGCGATTCCGAGCACGCCCGCCTGATGGCGCGGGCGAACCAGGCAGAGCCCCAGTGAGATAGCGCTGCAAGGTCGGCGCAATGGTTTCGGCGATCTGCTGAATCGGCAGCGATGCGAACGGCTCCAGTTCCACGATGTAGCGCGCCATCACGACCCCCACCAGCTGTGAAGCGACGAACTGGACGCGAAGTACCCCGCTGCCCGGCGGATCGTCGACGCGGGGGCCGATCTCGCCGGCGATGACTTCTTGCACGAACGCACGAAAGAAGTGGACCTCGGGGCCGACGACAACCGACCGTAGTGTGGCGATGACGCCGGCACCCATCTCGGAGTCCCAGAGCGGCAACAACAGCGACGGTATTGTGAAGCCAAGTTCTGACACGGGAACGTCACGCAACGGCACCAGGATGTCCATCGGGTCGATCGGGATACGAATCGCCGCGGCGAACAGTTTCTCTTTGGTGCCGTAGTAGTGATGCACCAGCGCGGAATCCACACCCGACGCGGCGGCCACCGCACGGACCGAGGTCTTGTGAAAACCATTGCGAGCAAACAGTTCCCGGGCGCTGTCGAGGATCCGCTGTCGGGTGTCGGAGGTGCCGGGCGGGCGGCCGGGCCGTTTGCGTGCGACGTTGCCAGCCAACAGGCTACGACGTTCTGCGGCGCAGGGTCACCGCGGCCAGACACAGCGCCACGACGGCGAACGCGAGCACCACGACGATGTCGCGGGTGGCCACCTGGGTCAGTTGCGGGTGAGCACCCACCTGCTGCAGCGCCTCCAAGGCGTAACTGGCGGGCAGGACGTCGCTGATCGCCCGCAGCCAGGTCGGCATCAGCGCCCGCGGCACAATGATGCCGGCCAGCAGCAGTTGCGGCACCATGACCAACGGTATGAACTGCACGGCCTGGAATTCCGTACGCGCGAAAGCACTACACAGCAGACCCAACCCGACGCCGAGGACCGCGTTGATGATCGCGATCAGAAACACCCACACCGGGCTGCCGGCGGTGTCGAATCCGAGCACCCAGAACGACACAGCGCACGCTAGGCTGGCCTGGACGGCTGCGGCGACCGAAAACGCTGTGCCATAAGCCATCAGCAGGTCGAGCCGGCGCAGCGGAGTGGTAAGAATTCGCTCCAACGTGCCGGATGCGCGCTCCCGCTGCATCGTTATCGAAGTGATGATGAACATCAGGAACAGTGGGAACAGGCCGAGCAGGATCAGACAGGCATTCTGGAACGGCGAAGGCGCGCCCGGCCAGTGCGGCGCCTCGTCGAACATGAAGTACATCAGCGTGATGACCAGCACGGGAACCAGCAGGATCATCGCGACGCTGCGACGGTCGGCGGCCAACTGGCGCAAAATGCGCGCAGTGGTGGCCGTGTAGGCCCGCAGTCCTATCCGGCTTTCGGCTCGGCCTTTTGCACGGTGCTGCGTCTGATGATGGACAGAAACGCTTCCTCCAGTGACGTGCATCCGGTGTCCTCTCGTAGTCGGGTCGGTGTGGTTTGAGCGACCAGATGCCCGTCACGCATGAGCAGCAGGTCGCCGCAGTGGTCGGCTTCATCCATCACGTGACTGGAAACGAGCAGCGTGGTCCCGCCCCGGGCGAGACCGTTGAATTGCTCCCACAGA
>JAFAWC010000627.1 GCA_019242135.1 Mycobacteriaceae bacterium
CGATCCTGGCGGGGGACTTCTCTCGCCGTGGCCTGGACCCCGAGATGGCGCCGCTGTACGCGCAGGCGCTCGTCGGTTCGGTGTCGATGACCGCTCAATGGTGGCTCGACGTGCGCGAGCCGAAAAAAGAAGTGGTAGCCGCGCATCTGGTGAACCTGTGTTGGAACGGGTTGATGCACCTCGAGGACGACCCGGTGCTGCACGACGAGTAGCGAAGCAGCACAGCGCTTTTCATCGCTTTCAGAGCAGCGCCTACAATGACGGCATCATGATCGACACCCCGATCGCGGGGCTCGTCAAGCTGGCGCTGCGCGACCCCACTCTGGGCGACATCGCCCGGCGCGCCGCCGCTCACCCGCCCGAGTTGGCGCTTGTCGGCCCCGCCGGTGCGCGCCTGTTCGTCGCGTCGGCGCTGGCCAGCAACGGCCCGCTGCTAGTCGTCACCGCCAGCGGCCGTGAAGCCGACGACCTGGCCGCCGAACTGCACGGCGTGTTCGGTGACGCCGCCGCGCTGTTCCCGTCCTGGGAGACGTTGCCGCACGAACGGCTGTCCCCGGGTGTGGACACGGTCGGCGCCCGGCTGACGGTGCTCAGGCGGCTGGCCTTCCCCGATGAGGAGCGGCTGGGCCCGCCGCTGCGCGTGGTGGTCACCTCCGTGCGCTCGCTGCTGCAGCCGATGGCCCCGAACCTCGCGCGCATCGCGCCGGTCACCCTCACCGTCGGCGACGAGGTCGCCTTCGAGGACGTCATCGCCCGGCTCGTCGAGCTGGCCTACACCCGGGTCGACATGGTCGGCAAGCGCGGCGAGTTCGCGGTGCGCGGCGGCATCCTCGACGTGTTCCCGCCGACCGCCGAGCATCCCGTCCGGGTGGAGTTCTGGGGCGACGAGGTCAGCGAGATGCGGATGTTCGCCGTCGCCGACCAGCGGTCCATTCCTGAGCTGCGCGTCGACACGGTGACCGCCGTCGCGTGCCGGGAGTTTCTGCTGACCGACGCGGTCCGCGCTCGCGCAGCCGAGCTGGCAGGCCAGGATCCGCACGTTCACGGGCCGATCGGCAGCGTCGCCGAGATGCTGGCCAAGCTCGGCTCCGGCATCCCCGTCGACGGCATGGAAGCGCTGATGCCGGTGCTCGGGGCCGGCGAGCTGACGCTGCTGACCAGTAATTTGCCTGCGGGCACGCCGCTGCTGGTGTGCGACCCGGAAAAGATTCGCGCCCGCGCCGCCGACCTGATCAAGACGGGACAGCAGTTCCTGGAGGCGTCGTGGTCGGCGGCCGCGCTGGGCAGCCACGATGGTCCCGTTGACCTGGAGTCCCTCGGCGCGTCAGGCTTCCTGGACATCGACGACGTGCGGGGCGCGGCGGTCGAAGCCGGCCACCCCTGGTGGACGCTGAGCCAGCTGTCCGATCCCGACGCCGTGCAGCTCGATCTGCGGGCGGCACCATCAGCGCGCGGCCATCAGCACAGCGTCGAGGAGATCTTTGCGATGCTGCGCGCCCACGTCGGCACCGGCGGGACCGCGGCGGTCGTCGCGCCTGGCGCGGGCACCGCCCACCGGCTCGTCGAGCAGCTTCGCGATGTCGATGTGCCCGCCCTCTGCCTCGAGCTGGGTGAAGCTCCCGGTCCGGGCGTGGTCGGCGTGCTCAAGGGCCCACTGCACGACGGGATCGTGTTGCCCGAGTCCCACCTCGTCGTGGTCACCGAAACCGACCTGACCGGCAGCCGGGTCGCGGTGACCGAGGGCAAACGCCTGGCCGCCAAGCGCCGAAACGTCGTCGACCCGCTCGCCCTGACCGCCGGGGACCTCGTCGTGCACGATCAGCACGGCATCGGCCGGTTCATCGAAATGGTCGAACGCACCGTGGGCGGTGCCCGTCGCGAATACCTGGTGCTCGAGTACGCGTCCACCCGGCGCGGGTCCGACCTTCAGACCGACAAGCTGTACGTGCCGATGGATTCCCTGGACCGGCTGTCGCGCTACGTCGGCGGCGAGTCGCCCGCACTGTCGCGACTGGGGGGAAGCGATTGGGCCAACACGAAGACCAAGGCCCGCCGGGCGGTCGCGGAGATCGCGCAGGAGCTGGTGTCGCTGTACGCCAAGCGTCAGGCGTCGCCGGGGTTCGCGTTCGGCCCGGACACCCCGTGGCAGGCCGAGATGGAGGACGCCTTCGGCTTCACCGAGACGGTCGATCAGCTGACGGCGATCACCGAGGTGAAGGCCGATATGGAAAAACCCATTCCGATGGACCGGGTGATTTGCGGCGACGTCGGCTACGGCAAGACGGAGATCGCGGTGCGCGCCGCGTTCAAGGCGGTTCAGGACGGCAAACAGGTGGCGGTGCTGGTACCGACGACGCTGCTGGCCGACCAGCATCTGCAGACCTTCGCCGAACGGATGGCCGGTTTTCCGGTGCGCGTCGCGGCGCTGTCGCGGTTCACCGACGCGACCGAATCCAAGCAGGTGCTCGACGGCATGGCCGACGGCGGCGTCGACATCGTGATCGGCACCCACCGGCTGCTGCAGACCGGCGTGCGGTGGAAGGACCTCGGGCTGGTTGTGGTCGACGAGGAGCAGCGCTTCGGCGTCGAGCACAAGGAGCACATCAAGGCGCTGCGCACCCACGTCGACGTGCTGACGATGAGCGCGACGCCGATCCCGCGGACGCTGGAGATGAGCCTGGCGGGTATCCGGGAGATGTCGACGATCCTCACCCCGCCTGAGGAGCGCTACCCGGTGCTCACGTATGTCGGCCCGCACGACGATAAGCCGATCGCCGCGGCGTTGCGGCGTGAACTGCTGCGCGACGGGCAGGCGTTCTACATCCACAACCGGGTCAGCTCCATCGACCAGACGGCGGCCCGGGTGCAGGAGCTGGTTCCCGAAGCCCGCGTGGTGGTCGCGCACGGCCAGATGCCCGAGGACATCCTCGAGCGAACGGTCGAGGGCTTCTGGAACCGCGACTACGACATCCTGGTCTGCACCACGATCGTCGAGACCGGCCTGGACATCGCCAATGCGAACACGCTGATCGTCGAGCGCGCCGACACGTTCGGGCTGGCGCAGCTGCACCAGTTGCGTGGGCGGGTCGGCCGCAGCCGCGAGCGCGGCTACGCCTATTTCTTGTACCCGCCGCACGTGCCGTTGACGGAGACGGCCTACGACCGGCTCGCCACCATCGCGCAGAACAATGAGCTCGGCGCCGGCATGTCCGTCGCGATGAAGGACCTGGAGATCCGTGGTGCGGGCAACGTGCTCGGGGTGGAGCAGTCCGGTCACGTCGCCGGCGTCGGGTTCGACCTCTACGTCCGGTTGGTCGGGGAGGCCGTCGAGGCGTACCGCGCCGCCGCCGACGGGCAGACGGTCGCCGCGCCCGAGGAACCGAAGGAAGTGCGCATCGACCTACCTGTGGACGCGCATCTGCCGCCGGAGTACATCGCCAGCGACAGGCTGCGCCTGGAGGGCTACCGGCGGTTGGCGGCCGCGGCCGACGACGACGCTATCGCCGCGGTGGTCGACGAGCTGACCGACCGCTACGGACCGCTCCCGCAGCCCGCGCGACGGCTGGTGGCGGTGGCCCGCCTGAGGCTGCTGTGTCGCCACTACGGCATCACCGAGGTCACCGCCGCCGGCGCGGGGTCCCCGACGCTGCGGCTGTCCCCGATGGCGCTGCTCGACTCCCAGCAGCTGCGCCTGAAGCGGCTCTACCCGGCGGCGCACTACCGTGCCACCACCTCGACCGTGCAGGTACCGATTCCCCGCGCCGGTGACGGGGTGTCCGCGGCCCGCATCCGTGATCTTGAACTGGTGCAGCTGGTCGCCGACGTGCTGCTGGCACTGGACGGAAAACCGCAGGGCAGTGTTGATATCACCGAGGTCGGCGGCACTGCCGAGCAGGTCGGCAGCGAGAGCCGTCGGTAACGCCGGGCGTTGTGCGTTCGGGTCAGCCCTGCCCCGATTCAACGACCGCCCGCCCGGGACGACATCACGAAAGCACAGCGCCGATATGGTTGATATAACCGAGGTCAAGCGCGCCGAAGCCACATGTGAGGGGGTGCAGCACGATGACCGTGATCCTGGTCGATCCGCGCCGCCCTTCGCTTGTGCCCGTCGAGGCGGTCACGCTGCTCGCGGGGGAGGTGGCCTACACCGAAGAGATACCGATCAAAGTGCCGTGGTCGCTGCCGGGGGCGCGGCCGGTGTTCGACGGTTCAGACGCGCCGGTGCTGCTCTCCTCTGACAAAGACCACCCCGCCGTCCAGGACCGGCTGGCCAAGGGCGAGAAAGTGATCTGCGCGCCCGTCGCGCAGCGCGGGGACCGGCTGATCGACGCCGTCGCGCTGATGGACAAATTGCGTACCGACGGTCCGTGGGAGAGCGAGCAGACTCACGACTCACTGCGTCGGTACCTGCTGGAGGAGACCTACGAACTGTTCGACGCCGTGCGCAGCGGCAACGCCGACGACTTGCGCGAGGAACTCGGTGACGTGCTGCTGCAGGTCTTGTTCCACGCGCGAATCGCCGAGGACGCGCCACAGCACCCGTTCAGCATCGACGACGTCGCCGATTCGCTGCTGCGCAAGCTCGCCAACCGCGTTCCCGGAGTGCTTGCCGGCGAACCGATTTCGCTCGAACAGCAGATCGCCGAGTGGGACCGGCGCAAGGCCGAGGAAAGGTCGGTCAAGGCGCGCCAGTCATGTCTCGACGGGGTTCCGGCCGGTCAGCCCGCGCTTGCGCTGGCGCAGAAGGTTCTTGGCCGCGTCGGCGACGCGGGCCTGCCCGCCGACTTGGTCCCGCCCACGCTCACGACCGTTTCGGTCACCCCCGAGGTTGATGCCGAAAACACTTTGCGCACTGAGGTTCTCGAGTTCATGGATGCTGTACGCACCGCCGAGAAGGCGATCGCGGCGGCCCGACGCGGTGACGAGGTGCCCGAGCAACTCGACGTGGCGGTCTTGGACTCGATCACCGAAGAGGAGTGGCGTGCCGGCTGGCCGAGACCGTCGGAGGCCACCGCGCCTGCGCCGGACCGGATACCCGAGCCCACCCCCGAGCACGTGCCGGAGCCGGGCCCCGCCGAGGTGCCCGAGCCGAACCCGGTCGAGGTTCCCGAACGGCCGCCGGAGCAGACGGCCGAGCAGATGGAGCCCGCGCACCGCCCGGTTATCGAGGAGGAGTTCCCCGCGACGCAGATGCCGGTCATCGCGGGTTTGGAAGATAGGGAAGAAGAAGTGGAAACGGCATCGAACGGCATCTCCGGGCAAGGGCAACACGCCGACACGCCGGCCCAGCTCGAGCCGATTGCGCCGTCGGACAATCAGCCGAACAGCGTGGAACCGCAGTAGCTCGTCTCCGGTGCGCGCGCCGTCAATACCCGCCCTAGTTAGGTATGGCTAACCTTGACGATGCTTGGGAGTTTGTCGGCCTAGGCCCGAATGCGGCGTCATCTCGGCTGCCGGGCGTTATTAACGTGGCACGATGAATCCGACAGAAATGGTTGAGGAGAACGGTGCTGCAAGTGCGTTGGCTGCGGGCTGCCGCGGTGCTGGCGGCGACTGTGATGCTCATGGCGTCAAGCTGCTCTTGGCACGTCGGCACGCCGATTCCTGAGGGCGTCCCGCCGCCGGCCGGTGACGCGGTGCCCGACGTCGACACCCACGCCGCCGGCCGGCCGGCCGACCAGCTGCACGAGTGGGCCGCCAGGCGTGCGCCGGCGTTGAACATGCCCGTGACCGCCCTGGAGGCCTACGCGTATGCGGCGAAGGTGGCTCAGGTCGAGAACCCGAGCTGCCACCTGGCCTGGACCACGCTCGCCGGGATCGGGATGGTCGAGAGCCACAACGGCACCTATCGTGGCGCGACAATCGCGCCGAACGGCGATGTGACGCCACCGATCCGGGGGGTGCTGCTCGACGGTTCCAACGGCAACCTCGAGATCGTCGACCCCGGATCAGGCGCGCAGGACGGCGATCGCGGCATCGAGCGGGCGATGGGGCCGATGCAGTTCATCCCGGAGACGTGGCGGCTCTACGGCGTCGACGCGCACAACAACGGCATCGCCAACCCGGACAACATCGACGACGCGGCGCTGTCCGCGGCCGGATACCTGTGCTTCCGGGGCCGCGACCTGGCCACACCACAGGGCTGGATGACGGCGCTGCGTGCCTACAACCTTTCCGACCAGTACGCCCGGACTGTGCGCGACTGGGCGACGGCTTACGCTGACGGCCACCCACTGTGAAGACGGTGCCGCCGCCCACGCCATAGGGTGAGTGCGTTCCGCCCGTCAGGTGCAGGAAGGAGAAGCAGTGCCCATCATCGAGCAGGTCGGGGCTCGAGAGATTCTCGACTCCCGCGGCAACCCCACCGTCGAGGTCGAGCTGGCCCTGACGGACGGGACATTCTCGCGCGCGGCGGTCCCGTCGGGTGCGTCGACCGGTGAGCACGAGGCCGTTGAGCTGCGCGACGGCGCCGCCCGCTACGGCGGCAAGGGTGTCGAGAAAGCGGTCAACGCCGTGCTGGACGAGATCGCGCCGGCCGTCATCGGGATGTCCGCCGACGATCAGCGGCTAGTGGACCAGGCGCTGCTCGACCTGGACGGCACCCCCGATAAGTCGCGGCTGGGCGCCAACGCCATCCTCGGGGTGTCGCTGGCGGTGGCCAAGGCCGCCGCCGAGTCGGCCGGCCTTCCGCTGTTCCGATACGTCGGCGGGCCGAACGCGCACGTGCTGCCCGTGCCCATGCTCAACATCCTCAACGGTGGCGCTCACGCCGACACCGGCGTGGACGTGCAGGAGTTCATGATCGCCCCGATCGGCGCGCCGAGCTTCAAAGAGGCGCTGCGCTGTGGCGCCGAGGTTTACCACGCGCTCAAGTCGGTGCTCAAAAAGCAGGGACTGTCAACGGGTCTCGGCGATGAGGGCGGCTTCGCGCCTGATGTGCCCGGCACCACGGCGGCACTGGATCTGATCATTTCGGCGATCGAATCCGCCGGATACAAACCGGGATCCGACGTGGCGTTGGCGCTCGACGTTGCGGCGACCGAGTTCTTCAGCCCCGATTCCGGATACTCCTTCGAGAACAAGACCCACGACGCGGCCGAGATGACCGAGTTTTACTCGGCACTCTTGGATACCTATCCGCTTGTCTCGATTGAGGATCCGCTGTCCGAAGACGACTGGGACGGCTGGGCGGCGCTGACGAAGGCGATCGGTTACCGCGTGCAAGTCGTCGGCGACGATCTGTTCGTCACCAACCCCGAGCGTCTCGAGGAGGGCATTGAACGCGGTGCCGCCAACGCGCTTCTGGTGAAGGTCAACCAGATCGGCACGCTGACCGAGACGCTGGACGCTGTCGCGTTGGCGCATTCCAGCGGTTACCGCACGATGATGAGCCATCGCAGTGGCGAGACCGAGGACACCACGATCGCCGACCTGGCCGTCGCGGTGGGTAGCGGCCAGATCAAGACGGGTGCGCCCGCGCGAAGCGAGCGCGTCGCCAAGTACAACCAGCTGCTCCGGATCGAGGAAGCCCTCGCCGATGCGGCCCGCTACGCCGGGCACGGCGCCTTCCCGCGCGCCGTCTCGGCCGCCTCCGACCT
>JAFAWC010000681.1 GCA_019242135.1 Mycobacteriaceae bacterium
GTGAAGGTCCAGCCGGTGGGCAATGCTCCAATCTTCGACGTCCGTCGCTACTGAGCCCAGGCAGCCCAGGCGGCTCATCGCTGCAGCCGTCGGGGTCGCGCTGATCATCGAACTTGTCGCCGCGGTCGCGCTGCTCACTCGAGGGCCGAACTCCTCGGCGCCTGCGGCGGTGCCCGCCCACCCGCTCGTGCTCGTCGACCGCGGCGCTCCCCCGGGGCTGGCGGCCCGCGTCGGCGCGGAGATGCCGGGCGCGGTTGACGCGGTGACGGCGTTCTGGGGCGAGCACTGGCCCACTGACGTCGTGGTGGTGCTTACCGGTACCGACGCGGATTTCGCGGCGCAGACCGGTCAGCCGACCCGTGACTGGCGCGGCGTGGCCGCGGTGTCGGTGGCAGACAGTGTCGACGTACAGCGCGGTGAAGCCGCCGGTCAGCGCATCGTCTTGGCGCCCGGCGCGACCGCGATGAGCGAGTCGGCGTTGCGAATCGTATTGCGCCATGAGCTTTTTCACTACGCCGCTCGGTCCTCCACGGCGCCCGATGCGCCGCGCTGGCTGGTCGAGGGGGTCGCCGACTACGTCGGACGGCCCGCGGCACCCCGTCCCGGCCCGGGCGTCCTGCCCGCGGCGCTGCCGAGCGACGCCGAACTCGACGCCGGCGGCCGGCAGGGCTCGCAGGCCTACGACCGGGCATGGTGGTTCGCGCGATTCGTCGCCGGCGAGTATGGGCCGCCGGGGCTGAGGCGGCTGTACAGCCAGGCCTGCGGTCCCGCCCACTCCGGGCCCGACCAGGCGGCCCGGGTCGCGCTTGGCGTCGGGCTCGACGATCTGCTGTCGCGCTGGCAGCGCTGGCTTGCTGGGTAGATTGGGCAGCTGTGACGCGGGTTCTGCTGGTTACCAACGACTTCCCGCCCCGTCCAGGAGGTATCCAGGCCTACCTGGAGGCGCTGACGACGCACCTCGCCGAGATCGGCGGCCACCCGCTGACCGTGTACGCGCCGCGCTGGAAGCGCGCCGACGAATACGACCGCGGTGCGCCTTTCGACGTCGTTCGTCACCCCGGCACGCTGATGCTTCCGGTGCCCGACGTCGACACGCGAATGCGTCAGTTGATCGCCACTCACAACATCGACACCGTGTGGTTCGGGGCGGCGGCGCCGCTGGGGCTGCTGGCGCGGCGAGCCCGTCGGGCGGGCGCCGCCCGCGTACTGGCCAGCACCCACGGGCACGAGGTGGGCTGGTCGATGCTGCCGCTGGCGCGCTCCGCGCTGCGCCGCATCGGCGAGGACAGCGACGTGGTGACCTACATCAGCGGCTACACCCGCGACCGGTTCGCGTCCGCGTTCGGTCCCCGGGCCGCGCTCGAGCACCTGCCACCGGGGGTGGACGTCGAGCGGTTCCGTCCGGACCCCGCCGCGCGCGCCGAACTGCGCGTCCGCCACGGGCTGGGTGAGCGGCCGGTGGTTGTGTGCGTGTCGCGGCTGGTGCCGCGCAAGGGTCAAGACATGCTGATCCGTGCGCTGCCGGCCATCCGGTCACGCGTCGACGGCGCCGCGCTGGTGATCGTCGGCGGCGGGCCCTACCTGCGCACGTTGCGCCGGCTGGCCGTCAGTCTCGGGGTCGCCGACGACGTGACGTTCACCGAAGGCGTCGCGCCTGCCGAGCTGCCCGCATACCACGCGATGGCGGACGTGTTCGCGATGCCGTGCCGGACACGCGGTGCCGGACTGGATGTCGAGGGGCTCGGCATCGTCTATCTGGAGGCGTCGGCGACCGGTGTGCCCGTCGTCGCGGGGCGTTCCGGTGGAGCGCCGGAGTCCGTGCAGCAGGGGCGCACGGGCTTCGTCGTTGACGGCCGCGCGATCGATGAGATCGCCGAGGCGGTCAGCCGGCTGCTCAACGACCCCGATCTCGCCGCACGGATGGGCTCGGCGGGGCGGCGCTGGGTACTGCAGTGCTGGCGCTGGCAGATCCACGTCGCGCGGCTGGCGGCGTTGCTGACGTGAGGTCAGCTGTAGAGTCCCTCGATCTCGCTGGCGAACTTCTCGGCAACGACGTTGCGCTTGACCTTCATGGTCGGGGTCAACTCGCCGGTGTCCTCGGTGAAATCCACCGGCAGGACGCGAAACTTGCGGATCGACTCGGCGTGGCTGACCGCCTTATTGGCTTCCTTGACCGCCAGATCGATCTCCGCGACCAGGTCCGGATCGCCTGCGAGGTCTGCCACCGACGCGTCAGCGGGCTTGCCGTTGCGTTCCTTCCAGCCGACGAACGCCTCCGGGTCGATCGTGATCAGCGCGGCCACGAACGGCTTGGCGTCGCCGACGGCCATGGCCTGACTGATCAACGGGTGGGCGCGCAACTGATCCTCGAGGACCGCGGGCGCGACGTTTTTCCCGCCGGCGGTGACGATGATCTCCTTCTTGCGGCCGACGATGGTGAGGAACCCGGCGTCGTCGATCGCGCCGAGATCACCGGTGTGAAACCAGCCGTCGGAGATGGCCTCCTTCGTGGCCTGCTCGTTGTGCCAGTATCCGCCGAACACCACGCCGCCCTTGACCAACAGCTCGCCGTCGTCGGCGACCGCCATGCTGTTGCCGGGTAACAACTTTCCGACCGATCCGATCTTGACGTCATCAACCCGGTTGACGGTGATCGCGGCGCTGGTCTCGGTCAGGCCGTAACCCTCGTAGATGGTCAGCCCGACACCGCGGTAGAAGTGGCCCAGTCGCGTGCCCAGCGGCGCGCCTCCGGAGATCGCGGCCCGGCACTCGCCACCGAGGGCCGCCCGCAGCTTGCCGTAGACCAGTCGGTCGAAGACCGCGTGCTTGGCGCGCAGCACCACACCGGGGGCGCCGGCGTCCTTGGCCTTGCTGAACTCGATGGCCGTGTTGACCGCGACCTCGAAGATCCGGCCCTTGCCGTCGTTTCGGGCGTTCTGCTCGGCCGTGTTGTACACCTTTTCGAAAACCCGCGGCACCGACACCACCAGGGTGGGCTTGAACAGCCCGAACATCGGCACGAGATTTTTGATGTCGCTGGTGAACCCGACGGTAACCTTGTTTACCAGGGCCGCGACGGTGATCGCCCGGGCCAGCACGTGCGCCAGCGGCAAAAACACCAGCATGCGCTGGTGTTCACCGAGCAGCGACGGAAACGCGTCCTTCACGCCGCGCGTCTCGAAGACCAGGTTGGAGTGGGTGAGCTGACATCCCTTCGGCCGCCCGGTGGTGCCGGAGGTGTAGATCAGCGTGGCGGGATCGGCAGCCTTGATGCCGGCCACCCGCGAGTCGACTTCCGACGCCCCGAGCAGTTGTCCCGCCTCGGCGAGTGCGTCCAGCGCGGGCATCTTCGAGCCTTCGATGCGCAGCACCTTCCGAACAGCGGGCAGGTCTGCGCGCAGCTGGTCCACCTTTTCGCCGTGCTCGTCGGTCTCCGCGAACACCAGCACCGCGCCGGAATCCTGCAGGACCCAACGGACCTGCTCGGCCGACGAGGTCTCGTAGATCGGGACGGTGACCGCGCCCACCGCCAGGATCGCGTAGTCGAGGATGACCCACTCGTAGCGAGTGGCCGAAAAGATGGACACCCGGTCACCGGGCTGCACACCCTCGGCGATCAGGCCGAGCGCGGCCGACCGGATCTGCGCGGCGGCCTGTGCGCAAGTGACGTCGGTCCACTTGCCGTCGACGAGACGCTGAAAAATCGGGTACTGCGGATCGTCACGTTCATGGTCGAACACGGCATGCACGATGCTGTCGTGTTCGCCGCCGGCGAAGGTGGCCGGAGCAGTTAACTCACGCACGGCGACCAGCCTAGCCAGGCGCGTCGGCGACGTGGGAAGCTGATGGGCCATGCCTAGCATCCAGGTCGCCGATCAGACGTTTGTCGCCGCCGACCCGGCCGACGTGGGCAAAGCCGTCGCCGACGCCGCCAGCTGGCTGCGGTGGTGGCCGGATCTGCGCCTCGACGTCATCGAGGATCGCCGCGACAAGGGCATCCGGTGGACGGTCGCGGGCGCTCTGACGGGAACCATGGAGGTGTGGCTTGAGCCGGTCCTCGACGGCGTTATCCTCAACTACTTCTTGCACGCCGAACCCGCCGGTGCAGCGGCATGGCAGCTCGAGCGGATGGATCTCGCCAAGCTCACGCATCGGCGCAGAGTCGCGGGCAAGCGGATGGCGTTCGAGGTTAAGGCGGCGCTGGAGCGGACCCGACCCGTGGGCGTCTCGCGACTTTCCTGAGGACGGTACCGTTTCTCACGTGGCGGATTCGACGGCGCAGACGATCTACATTGATGCCGACCCGAAAACAGTGATGAATGTGATCGCTGACATCGGCTCCTACCCGCAGTGGGTGTCGGAGTATAAGGAAACCGAGGTGCTCGAGGCCGACGACGACGGGTACCCCAAGACAGCCCGGCTGGTGCTGGAAGCCGCGGTGCTCAAGGACACCATGGTGCTGACCTACGACTGGCCACCGGACCGCAAATCGGTTCGGTGGCGTCTGGTGTCCAGTTCGCTGCTGCGATCCTTGAACGGCGCATACCTGTTGTCGCCCAAGGGATCTGGTACAGACGTGACGTACGAGCTGTCGGTTGATCTGCTGATCCCGATGATCGGATTGCTCAAGCGCAAGGCGGAGCGTCGGTTGACCGACACCGCGTTGAAGGACCTCAAGAAACGAGTCGAGGCTGACTGAATCAGCCCCGCCCGCCGCTTTGCGGATCAGTCTTTTTGTCGGAAAGGGCGGGGTGGGCAAGTCGACGCTGGCCGCGGCCACCGCGGTCAGCGACGCGCGCACCGGCTTCCGGGTGCTTGCCGTGTCAACCGACCAGGCGCACTCGCTGGGCGATGTTCTCGGTGTCCCGGTGGTCCCGACGGGACGGCGCGAAGTCACCCGCGTGCTGGCGGACGACGTCGACGCCGGCGGCGGCTTGCTCGACGCGCTCGCGATCGACACGCTGGCGCTGCTGGAGTCGCGCTGGCAGGAGGTCGCCCGTCCGCTGGCCCAGCGCTTCCCCGAGTCCGAGTTGGCCGACGTCGCGCCCGAAGAGCTGTCGGCGCTGCCGGGCATCCAAGAGGTCCTCGGCCTGCATGAGGTCGGCCAACTCGCCGCGTCCGGGCAGTGGGACCACGTCGTCGTCGACTGTGCATCGACCGCCGACGCACTGCGGATGCTGACGCTGCCCGCGACGTTCGGCATGTACCTCGAACGGGCCTGGCCGCGCCACCGGCGCCTGGCCGGCGCGGCCGACGATCCGCGCTCGGCGGCGCTGGTGGATCTGTTGGAACGGATCACCGTCGGGATGGACGAACTGTCCGCACTGCTCACCGACGGCTCCCGGGTGGGCGCGCACCTGGTGCTGACAGCCGAGCGCGTGGTCGCCGCCGAGACGGCTCGCACGCTGGGGGCGCTGTCGCTGGTCGGAGTGCGCGTCGATGAGCTGATCGTCAACCAGATTCTGGTCAAGGACGACTCCTACGAATACCGCAACCTTCCCGACCATCCGGCGTTCGACTGGTACGCCGAACGCATCGCCGAGCAGCAGGCGGTCCTCGAGGAGCTCGCTACCACGATCGGCGACGTCGAGCTGGTGCTGGTTCCGCACCTGGCCGGCGAACCGATCGGGCCGAAGGCGCTCATCGGACTGTTCGACACGGTGCGTCGCCTCGGCGGGTCGCCGCCGCCCGGACCCGTCAAACCGATGGTCGACCGCGAGTCCGGGACGGGCCTCGAATCCATCTACCGGTTGCGACTAGAGTTGCCGCAGGTCGATCCGGGGTCACTGACACTGGGCAGGGTCGGCGACGACCTGATCATCGGTTCCTCGGGGATGCGGCGCCGGGTCCGCCTGGCGTCTGTGTTGCGGCGGTGCGTCGTAACGGATGCGCAGCTGCGGGACACTGAACTGACCGTGCGATTTCGACCGAATCCGGAGGTGTGGCCGGCATGAGGGGGGCTCACCGTGATATCGGGCCGGAGTTGCGGCAGTTGGCGCAGGCGATCGTTGATCGGCTGGATCCCACGGTGCGCGCGGCGGCGGCCGTCATCAGCGGCGCGGACTCGCCGGGCAAGTGCCAGCAGGTGTGGTGCCCGGTGTGTGCGCTCGCCGCGCTGATTCAAGGCGAGCAACACCCGATGCTGGACGTGATCGGCGAGCACAGCGTGGCGCTCCTGACGGTGGTGCGTGCGATGGTTGACGCCGGCGGTGCGCCGGCCCCACCCGACGGCGACGGTCCGCGCGGGCCCGCGCCTGCCGGCGAACGCCGATATCAACCCATCCCGATCACCGTCGATGACCGGTAGAGTTGGCCCAAAGCTCCGGAGGTGTGCCCCTAACTGGGAGGGTCCATGTGGTATTGGCTGTTCAAATACATCTTCATGGGACCGCTGCTCTCGTTGATGGCCAGGCCGAAAACCGAAGGGCTGGAGAACATTCCGGACTCCGGTCCGGCGATTCTGGCGAGCAACCACCTCGCCGTCGTCGACAGTTTTGTTAAGCCGCTCGTCATCAAACGCCGGATCACGTTTCTGGCCAAGGCGGAGTATTTCACCGGCACCGGCCTGAAGGGCTGGTTCACGCGCTGGTTCTACACGGTCGCGGGCCAGGTGCCCATCGACCGTAGCGGTGCCGACGCCGCGCAGGGGGCCCTCGACACCGCCAAGCGGCTGCTCGGCGAGGGGAAGCTGTTGGGCATGTACCCCGAGGGCACCCGCTCGCCCGACGGCCGGTTGTACAAGGGCAAGACCGGACTGGCCCGGCTGGCCCTGGAAACGGGCGCACCGGTCATCCCCGTCGCACTGATCGGCACCAACGACATGAACCCGCCGGGCACCATGATGTGGCGGTTCAGCAAGGTGACGGTGCGCGTCGGCAAGCCGCTGGACTTCAGCCGCTTTGAAGGTCTGGCGGGCAACCGATTCATCGAGCGCGCCGTCATCGACGAGGTGATGTACGAGCTGATGCAGCTCTCCGGCCAGGAGTACGTCGACCTGTACGCCGCGGACGTCAAGGAGGGCGGCAAGGACCCCGACGGCAACACGTCCGGGCAATCCGCGGCGGCCTGACCGACCGCCTGACCGGCAGCCGCACCTGGGCGTAAGTTTTCGCCCGTGCACTTCACGTTGCAGCTGGACATCGTCTCGCGCGGGCGCACCCCATTGCTGTGCTGCCTGATCGCGTTTCTGGTCACTTTCGTGGTGACCCGCGCGATCGTGCGGTACATCCGCAGGCATGCCGACAGCAGCGCCCCACGGAAGTGGTGGCAGCCGCGCAACATCGGTCACGGCAGCTTGCATATTCATCACGTGGTGGTCGGCGTGGTCCTGGTGATGATCTCCGGCGTGACGATGGTGACGCTGGCCGTCGACGGCGGTGTACCCGAATTCACTGCCGCGGCAATCCTTTTTGGCATCGGTGCGGCACTCGTTCTCGACGAGTTCGCGTTGATCCTGCATTTGGACGACGTCTACTGGGCGGAGGACGGGCGCACGTCGGTGGATGCGGTGTTCGCGGCCGTCGCTGTCGCGGGACTTCTGATCATCGGGCTCAACCCGCTGTCGTTTTTCGACATCGGGATCTGGCGCCACGACCACGCGGTCGTGGTCCGGGCCGCCGTGGTGGCGCTGGCCGTCCTGACGTTGGCGCTGGCGGTCGTCGTGCTGCTCAAGGGCAAGGTGTGGACCGGCTTGGTCGGCATGTTCATCACCCCGCTGCTGCTCGTCGGCGCGGCGCGGCTGTCCCGGCCGCACGCCCCGTGGGCACGATGGGCCTACAGCAATCGGCCGCGCAAAATGCACCGTGCGCTTGAGCGTGAACGCAGGCTGCGCAGGCCCGTGGTCCAGGCGAAGTTGTGGCTGCAACACGCGGTGGCGGGCAAGCCGCACTTTCCCGACGACAGCGAAGTTGACGAACGGCTCGACCGCGAGGTCCACGCCGCGCCCGCGCCGCCGGAAGGCCCGTCGGTCACCGAGAAGGCATCGGTGTAGGCCTGCGCGTGCGCTACTTTTACGACACCGAGTTCATCGACGACGGACGTACCATCGACCTCATCTCGATCGGGGTGGCCGCCGAGGATGGTCGCGAATACTACGCGATCTCCACCGAATTCGACCCGGAGCGGGCCGGTCGCTGGGTGCGCGCCCACGTGCTGCCCAAACTGCCGTCGCCATCGTCGCCGCTGTGGCGCTCACGTGGTCAGATCCGGGCGGAACTCGAAGACTTCTTCGGTGTCGATTCCGACGAGCCGATCGAACTGTGGGCGTGGGTGGGCGCCTATGACCACGTCGCGCTCTGCCAGTTGTGGGGTCCGATGACGGCGCTGCCGCCAGCGATCCCGCGGTTCACCCGCGAGCTCCGCCAGTATTGGGAGGAGAAGGGCTCGCCGCGGATGCCGCCGCGACCTCGCGACGCGCATGACGCGCTGGTGGATGCGCGGCACAACCTGCACCGGTTCCGGCTGATGACTGGCCTGCCGCCGGCCTGAGCGCCCGTTTCACCTGGTTACCATGAACTGGTGAACTGGACCGTTGACATCCCGATCGAGCAGCTGCCTGCGCTGCCGCCGTTGCCTGCGGATTTGCGCGCGCGACTCGATGCCGCACTGGCGAAGCCGGCCGCCCAGCAGCCCACCTGGCCGGCCGATCAGGCCAAGGCGATGCGCACGGTTTTGGAAAGTGTGCCGCCGGTCACCGTCCCGTCGGAGATTCAGAAGCTGGCGCACCTGCTCGCTGAGGTCGCCCAGGGCAAGGCGTTCATGCTGCAGGGCGGCGACTGCGCCGAGACCTTCGTCGACAACACCGAGCCACACATCCGCGGCAACATTCGCACGCTGCTGCAGATGGCGGTGGTGCTGACGTACGGCGCCAGCGTGCCGGTGATCAAGGTGGCGCGCATCGCGGGCCAGTACGCCAAACCGCGGTCATCGGACATCGACGCGCTGGGCCTGAGGTCCTATCGCGGTGACATGATCAACGGGTTCGCCCCGGACGCGGCCGCGCGCGAGCACGACCCGTCGCGACTGGTGCGCGCCTACGCCAACGCCAGCGCGGCGATGAACCTGGTCCGCGCGTTGACGTCGTCCGGGCTGGCGTCGCTGCACCTGGTGCACGACTGGAACCGCGAATTCGTCAGAACGTCGCCGGCCGGGGCCCGCTATGAGGCACTGGCCAGCGAGATCGACCGCGGACTGACGTTCATGAGCGCCTGCGGTGTCGACGACCGCAACTTGCAGACGGCCGAGATCTACGCCAGCCACGAGGCGCTGGTGCTCGACTACGAGCGGGCGATGCTGCGGCTCGCCGAAAACGAGGCCGGCCAGCCCGCGTTGTATGACCTGTCCGCGCATTACGTGTGGGTAGGGGAGCGCAGCCGTCAACTCGACGGCGCCCACGTCGCGTTCGCGGAGGTGATCGCCAACCCGATCGGCGTGAAGATGGGGACCACGATGACGCCCGAGCTCGCGGTGGAATACGTCGAGCGGCTCGACCCGCACAATAAGCCGGGCCGGCTCACGCTGGTCAGCCGGCTGGGCAACAACAAGGTGCGTGACCTGCTGCCGCCGATCATTGAAAAGGTGCAGGCCACCGGTCATCAGGTGATCTGGCAGTGCGATCCGATGCACGGCAACACCCACGAGTCGTCCACCGGCTACAAGACGCGCCATTTCGACCGCATCGTCGACGAGGTGCAGGGTTTCTTCGAGGTGCACCGGGCGTTGGGCACCCATCCCGGCGGTATTCACGTCGAGATCACCGGCGAGAACGTCACCGAATGCCTCGGTGGCGCACAAGACATCTCGGACAACGATCTGGCCGGGCGCTACGAGACGGCCTGCGATCCGCGGTTGAACACCCAGCAGTCACTGGAGCTGGCGTTCCTCGTGGCGGAGATGCTGCGCGACTGAGCGCGCAGGTTTCGTCCGAAACCTAGATCAACCCGTTGATGTTGCTCCCGAGCGTCCAGGCCAACGCGGCCACCGCACCAGTCAAGATCAGCACCGCGGCCACCCAGAACCACACCATCCGCTTGGCCCGCTGCCTCGCCCAGTAGAACTCGCTGAGCTCTATGCCTGCGAATTGCCCCGCGAATTGCCCCGCGGATTGCCCCGCGAATTGCCGAGGTGCCGACCGAATTTCGGCGCCGACCCACGGCTCAACAGTCATCTGACGGGTCGGATGGCGCTGCGGCGGAGCTCGCCGGCTCTCAGACAGCGCGGCAGACGCATGCTGGGCAGACCTGCGGGGTGCGGGCACCCGGAAATCGGGCAGCCCGAGTTCGTCGGCGATCACGTCCAACTCCGCAGCCATCTGCTCGGCGTCGGCGAATCGCCCACCCGCATCGCGGGCGGTAGCCCGGCGCACTAGGTAGTCGAATTGCGTTGGCACACCGCGGATGACGGTGCTGGGCGGGCGCACGTCACGGTCCATCCGCGCATAGGCCACCGCCAGCGGACTGTCACCGTCGAATGGCGTGACGCCGGTCAGCAGCTCGTAGACCATGATGCCGCAGGCGTACACGTCACTACGCGGACTCGCGTCACCGCTGCTGACCTGCTCCGGCGACAGATATGCCGCCGTACCCAAAATCACGCTGTCCGAGGTGATCTTCGCCTCGGCGACCGCGCGCACCAGGCCGAAGTCGGCGATCTTGACCTCGCCGTCATCGGAGATCAGCACGTTCTCCGGTTTCACGTCGCGGTGGACGAGCCCGCTGCGGTGCGCCACCGCCAACCCGCCGAGCACCGGGCGCAGCACCGCCGCCACGGCATGTGGCGGCATCGGCCCGCGCTCGCGCAGCAGTTCCCGAAGTGTCCCGCCCTCGACGAGTTCCATCACCAGAAACGGGTGTTGGCCGTCGACACCCTGGTCGTAAACCGCCACCAAGCCAGGGTCTTTCAACCGCGCGACCGCACGCGCCTCGCGCGCAAACCGGGTCAGGAACTGCTGATCGCCGGCGTAGCGCGAGTCCATCATCTTGATCGCGACGGGGCGGTCCAGGCGCGTGTCGAGCCCGCGGTACACCGCCGACATGCCGCCGGTGGCGATGATCGCGTCGACGCGGTAACGACCGTCCAGCAGGTCCATCGGAATCATGGTAGCCAGCGCAGGTGGCGTTCTAGACTCAGCGCGGTGAGCAGCGTTCCGGCCGCCGACGACGTATTGGACCCTGAAGAGCCGGTGTACGACCTGCCCAGGGTCGCCGAAATGTTGGGCGTCGCGGTGACAAGAGTGCACCAGCATCTGCGCGACGGACATCTGCTCGCGGTGCGCCGCGGTGGCGCCGTGGTGGTGCCGCAGGTTTTCTTCACCAACGCCGGCCAGGTCGTCAAACCCCTGCCGGGACTGCTGGCAGTGTTGCGCGACGGCGGCTATCGCGACACCGAGATGGTGCGGTGGCTGTTCACTCCCGACGAGTCGCTGACCGTGACCCGCGACGACAGTCGCGAGCCACTCACGAATGCTCGGCCGGTCGACGCCCTGCACTCCCATCAAGCTCGGGAAGTGGTGCGCCGGGCCCAGGCGCTGGCGTACTGACTGCACGCCACGCGATGAGTGCGCACGCGGTCGCGATGGCGACGTGAATCCACGAGTACATGCCATGGCTGCCGTCGGGTTTGAAGATCACCATGATCCAGGTCGAGAACCCCGCGATTGCGGCGATCCACGTACGCGACTGCGTCAACGCTGACATCGCCGCCAGCGGCCAGGTGTAATACCACGGCAGCGCGGCGGGCACGAACAACACCACGATGACCATCGCGCACGCGATTCCGATCAGCGCTTCGCGATCGGTGTGGCGGAACCGCCACCACAGCAACGGCAGTGCGACGACGATGACCCCGATGCCGATCAGCCGGGTGACCTCGAGCACGGCATAGAACTGGATGTCGGAGAACAGCCCACCGACGGCGTTGATGAGATTGGCCGCAGCCGTCGGTACGGTCAGCCAGTTGATGATCTTCACCGAACCGGCGAGCGCGGTGAGCCAGCCCAGCCCCACGCCGGCCGCCGCGGAGAACGCCGCGAACACGACGACGAAGGTCAGCACCGAACCCAGTGCGGCGATCGCGAACGCAGCGCCGCGTTGACGCCGCCCGCGCAGCTGGCGTGCCCACACCCACACCAGGAACGGCAGCGCCAGCCCGGCTGTGGCCTTGACCGCCACTCCGAGCGCCACCACCGCCACACCGGCCACCGGGTGACGTTCCATCGTGAGCGCGATCCCGGCCATCATCAGCCCGACCATCAGCATCTCGTTGTGTACGCCACCCATCAGATGGATGATGACCAGCGGGTTGAGTACGCAAATCCATAGCGCCGCAGCGCCACTGGCGCCGACGTGGCGGGCGATCCGGGGCGCTGCCCAGATCAACAGCACAAGCCCGGGCAGCATACACAGCCGCAGCACCATCGTGCCGGCGACGACGTTGTCACCGACCAGCATCGTGACGAATCTGGCCACCAGAATGAACACCGGCCCGTACGGCGCGGTGGTCGTCGTCCAGATCGGACTCACGTTGTCGAGCAAGTCATTCGGGTTCTCGACCGGTCCCACCAGATAGGGGTCGAGGCCGTCGCGCAACAGTGCTCCCTGCGCGAGATACGAGTAGGTGTCGCGACTGAACACCGGCACCGATACCAGCAGCGGTGCCAGCCAGAATCCGGTCGACGCGATCATCTGGTACTCCCCGGCAGTCCCCTCGATGACGCCGCGCCCCAGCCGGATCCACGCGATCAGCATCAATGCCACACCCGTCCACAGCATCACCGACGACAGCACCAGCCCATGTCCGAAACGCAGCCACGACAGGTGCAGCGCTTCCAGCAGTGGATCGTGCACCCGGGTGCTGCCCGCGCCCAGGCCCCCTGCGGTGATCAGGGCTGCACCCATACACCCGAGCAGGGCCGGCCGGCCGGCGGGGGAGGTGATGAACTCCCTCATGCCGACCTGTTCGACGCCAATCTGGCGAGTTCGGACAGGCCCAGCTTCGCCTGCTCGGCGACCGGCGCGGTGCTCAGCAGTTCGACGGCCCGCCGGGTCAGGGTGTCGATGCGGCTTTCGACGGCCGACAGCGCGCCGACTTCGGTAATCACCTCGCAGAGCTCGCGCACCTGATCGTCGGACAGGTCCGTGCCGATCGACGTGCGCAACAGCTCGGCGGCCACCGGATCGCGCTGTTCGGCCCGTTCCACCGCTTCTGCCAGCAATACGGTGCGTTTCCCGGAGCGCAGATCGTCGCCCGACGGCTTTCCGGTGACCGCGGGATTCCCGAACACCCCGAGCACGTCGTCGCGCAGCTGGAATGCCACACCGATATCGGTGCCGAACTCGTGGAAGGTGGCCGCCAGGTCGGGACGGCCGGCGGCCGCGGCCACGCCTAACTGCAGCGGACGCGAGACGGTGTAGGACGCCGTCTTGTACGTGTTGACCGTCATCGCCGACGCGATGGAATCCGCCCCGGTCGCCTCGGCGAGGATGTCGAGGTACTGGCCGCCGAGGACCTCGGTGCGGATGTCGGCCCAGACCCGCTGGACTCGCGCCCGGGCGTCGGCGGGCAGGTCGGCGGTGGCGACGACGTCATCCGCCCAGACCAGCGCGAGATCTCCGAGCAGGATTGCGGCCGACACCCCGAACTGCCGGGCCGACCCCCGCCAGCCGTTTCCGCGGTGCAGTTCCGCGAACCGCACGTGAACGGTGGGCTGACCCCGCCGGGTCGCGGACTCGTCGATGACGTCGTCATGCACCAGCGCGCACGCATGCAGCAACTCCAGAGCCGCGAAGAGCCGCAACATCTCGGGGTTGAGCGGATCGGGGTCGTCGGTGACGGCTCGCCAGCCCCAATATGCGAAGGCCGGGCGCAGTCGCTTGCCGCCGCTGAGCACGAACTCCTCCAGCGCGCTGGTCAGCGTGCCGTAGTCGGCACCGATGTACGCGGCCTCGCGGCGGCGCGTGCCCATGTACTCGCGCAGCTGCTCGGTGACCGCGCCGGCCAGCTGCAGCGCCGACGGTGCGGCGGTTGCCGTTTCCAGGCTCAGTGCACACTTCCTTTCTGTTGCCAGTTCGACCCCCTAGGTTAAGGCGAGACACCCAATTACGAAGCGCTTGGATCAGGGAAGGGTGCGATGGCCGCGAAAACGATCCCGCTCGAGGTACTGCTCGGTAATCCGGACAAGGCAGGTCCGCAGATCTCTCCGGATGGCACCCGGCTGAGCTACATCGCACCGCTGGAGGGGGTCCTGAACGTGTGGCTCGGCACGGTCGGCGGCCAGTTCGAGCCGATCACCCGCGACACCGATCGGGGCATCCGCGCCTACACCTGGTGTCACAACAACCGCCATCTGATGTACCTGCAGGACAAGGCCGGCGATGAGAACTGGCACATTCACACGATCGACCTCGAGACGAGCGAGATCATCGACCGCACGCCCTTCGACGGCGTACAGGCCGAGATCATCGCGCTTCGCCGCGAGTACCCGAACGAGGCCTTGATCGGGCTCAACAAGGACAACCCGCAGTTGCATGACGTCTGGCGGCTGAACCTCGAGACGGGCGAGCTGACGAAGGTCGTCCAGAATCCGGGCTTCATCGCCTGGGGGATCGACCGGGAGCTCAAGGTGCGCGCAGCCGTCGCCCCACAGCCCGACGGCGGCATGCTGATGCTCGTCCGCGACACCGAGGACGGCGAATGGCGCCCGTTCGTGAATTACGGGCCTGAGGACGCGATATTCGCCGGCCCGGTCGGCTTCACGGGCGACAACACCGGCGTCTACATCATGTCGTCGATCGGGGTGAACGCCGCCAGGGTGCTGCGCAAGAACATCGCAACCGGCGAGGAAGAGGTGATCGCGCAAGATCCGACATATGACTGCGTGAACATCACACTCGAGCCGGTCACACGCAAGCCGCAGATCGCGTGGTTCCTCAAGGAGAAGGTCGAATATCTCGTGCTGGACCCGTCGATCCAGGCCGACCTCGACGCGATCAAAAACCTTCAGCCCGGCGAGTTCGGGATCGTCGACCGCGACCATGCCGATGAGACGTGGCTGATCGCATTCGATAGCGACGTCGGCCCGGTGAAGTTCTATGTGTACGACCGCAAGACGAAGACCGCGCGATTTCTGTTCTCGCATAAACCGGACCTCGAGGGCTACCCGCTGGCTCCGATGGAGCCCTTCACTTTCACCACACGTGACGGGCTCGACGTGCACGGCTACACCAGCTTTCCGCTCGGCCGCCGCGAGAATCTGCCGACGGTCATCAATGTCCACGGCGGGCCGTGGTCGCGAGACTCCTGGGGGTTCGATGCCGAAGCGCAATGGCTCGCCAACCGCGGCTACCTGTGCATCCAGCTCAACTTCCGCGGCTCACTCGGGTACGGCAAGAACTTCCTCAACGCCGGTGACAAGGAGTGGGGCGGCAAGATGCAGGACGACGTCAGCGACGCGGTGCGGTGGGCGATCGAACAGGGCTACGCCGACCCGCAGCGCATCTGCATCTACGGTGGCTCCTACGGCGGCTATGCGGCGTTGGCGGGGGCCACGTTCACGCCCGAGCTCTACAAGTGCGTGATCGCGATGTGCGCCCCGGCGAATCTCAAGTCGTTCATCGAGTCGATTCCGCCGTATTGGACGCCGATGATCGCGATGTTCAAGAAACGGGTCGGTGATCCGCAGACCGAGGAGGAGTTTCTTTGGTCACGGTCGCCGTTGTCCAAGGTCGACAGCATCGTCGCGCCCATGCTCATCGCCCACGGTGCGAACGACCC
>JAFAWC010000296.1 GCA_019242135.1 Mycobacteriaceae bacterium
ATTGAATTCCGGAACGAACAACTGGTCGTACTTGCCGAACACGTAGGGCACGCCGAAGTTCTGATGATAGAAGCCGAAGCCCTGCTTCGTCTGCGTGAACAGCCGCTCGGCGTCCATGTACTGCGCCAGCGAGCTCCGGCAGAACAGTCCGAGCGGGATGTCGCCATGAGAATCGGAGTAGGTGTCGTCCCAGCGCGCGTAGGGGCCCGCGATCAGCGCCACCAGATAGGTGCTCATTCGCGGGGTGGTCGCGAACGTGTGCACCTTCGCGCGGTCGCGCTCGAGAACCGACGCGGTCAAGCCGTTGGACACCACCTGCCAATGGGCGGGCGCGACCACGCTGACATCGAAAGTCGCCTTCAGGTCGGGCTGGTCGAAGCACGCGAACATCCGCTTGGCGTCGGCGGTTTCGAACTGCGAATACAGGTAGACCTCGTCGTCGACCGGGTCGACGAAGCGGTGCAGCCCCTCTCCGGTGTGCGAGAAACGGCACTCCGCCTCCACCACCACCACGTTGTGCTCGACCAGACCCCTGAGCGCGATGCCGGTCGATTCGTCGTAGGCCGACACGTCGATCTCCAGACCGTTGAGCGTCGCGCTGCGCACACGCTCGGCCGCGATGTCAAGGAAGGTCTCGGCCCCGGGCAGCGCGTCGAACGTCACGGTGGTCACCGACCGGAAGGCGCGTTCGGCCGGCGCGCCGTTGCCGTCGGTGAGATCCAACGAGATCTGGTAATTGTCGACGCTCACCAGCGCCGCGCGTTCGATGGCCTGCTCGCGGGTCAGGTTGGGAAGTGCCACGTCGTCCAACATATCCAGCGATGAGCCGCTCGCGCGAAGAGCAGACAAAACAGCGTGAGCTCGCCTTGCGGGTGACAGCGGGAACATGCGTGATGTTGTCGCGGTTGTGCCGCGTGGAAGACTGGTCACAACCGCTCGAGAGGACCGCTGATGCCTGAGAAGTCCCCGGAAAAGTCCGTCGCCGATTTCTGGTTCGACCCCCTGTGCCCGTGGTGCTGGATCACCTCGCGCTGGATCCTCGAGGTCGAGAAGGTCCGCGACATCGAGGCGAACTTCCACGTGATGAGCCTGGCGGTGCTCAACGAGAAGAAGGACGTACCCGAGGAGTACCGGGAGGGCATGAAGAGGGCCTGGGGCCCGGTGCGCGTGTTGATCGCCGCGGAGGAGGCCAAGGGTTCCGACGTGCTGCCGCCGCTGTACACGGCGATGGGCACCCGGATTCACAACCAGCAGAACAAGGACCTCGACGAGGTGATCCGCGAGTCACTCGACGAGGTCGGGCTGCCCGCCGAGCTCGCCGAAGCCGCGACGACCGACAAGCGCGACGAAGCGCTGCGCAAAAGCCACCACGCCGGGATGGACGCCGTCGGTGATGACGTCGGCACACCCACGATCCACGTCAACGGCGTCGCGTTCTTCGGCCCGGTGCTCAGCCGCATCCCGCGCGGCGAGGAAGCCGGCAAGCTGTGGGACGCCTCGGTGACGTTCGCGTCCTATCCGCATTTTTGGGAACTGAAACGGACCCGCACGGAGCCCCCCCAGTTCGACTGATCCGCCGCCCCCAGCCGCTTCCTAGGCCGAGACCGCGTGCGGCGTTCCGAGGTACGGGAACTCCGCGAGCGTGTCGCTGTGCGGTGCGAGCCCCGTCGGCGGGATGTCGCCCTTCGACAGGAACGCCAGCCGGTAATTGATGACGTCGTCGGTGAACACCCGCCCGTTCGGGTACGCCGCGGGTCGCGTGGGGTCAAAGCTCAGCATGTCCGGCAGGGTGCCCTCCGCGTCGATCGCGGCGATCGCCTCCTCCCGGCTGTAGTTGCCGGTATGGCCCATCAGGTGCTCGAACTGGTCCAGCCACCGGTCGCGGTCGTGCACGGGTTCGCTGGCGTTGTACTCCTCTTTGGTGTCGTCGGTGTTGAAAAAGCTGCTGACCGAGGGATGCCCGGCACGATCGACGTGCCGCAGCGTGCCGTTCTCGCGCACACTGCAC
>JAFAWC010000370.1 GCA_019242135.1 Mycobacteriaceae bacterium
GCGTCGGGGATGATCTCTGGTGTCAGCTGTTTTCCGAGCCCGGGGCCGGATCGGACCTAGCGTCGGTACGCACCAGCGCCCACAAGACTGACGACGGCTGGCGCATCGACGGCCAGAAAGTCTGGAGTTCGGCCGCAGCGTCGGCACAGTTCGGGTTGCTACTGGCCCGCACTGGCCCCGACAAACACCGCGGCCTTTCGATGTTCGTCGTACCGATGGATGCGGCCGGGGTGACGGTGCACCCGCTTCAACAGATCGACGGCGAAAGCAAGTTCAACGAGGTATTCCTCGATGCCGTCGAGTTGCCTGATGACGGGTTGATCGGCGAAGTCGGCCAGGGCTGGAAGGTCGCGGTCCTGACGCTGGGGCGCGAGCGCCTCACGCTGGGTACCCAAGCGGTGTCGATGTTCCGTGTGCACGAACGATTGATCGAGGCGGCGCGGGACCGCGACACCCTTGATCCCGTCCTGGCCCGCACAGCCACCAAACTGTGGGCCAGGATGTGGCTGATGCGCTACACATGGGAGCGTGCGCTGGGCACCGGGGACCTCACGTCACCGGCGTTTTCGGTCCTCAAGCTGATGGCCTCGGAAACTGACCGCGATCTGGGAGACCTTGCCACCGACGTCCTCGGGGCCGACGCCTGCGTGGATCCGGGCGACGATGAATTCGTCCACCACATGTTGGTGGGGCGCGCTCAGACCATCTTGGGAGGTACCAGCGAGATTCAGCGCAACATTCTGAGCGAGCGCGTCTTGGGGCTGCCGAAAGAGCCGCGTTGACCAGTCTGGGCGCCTTGCTGGTCCAAGCCCTGCGACCCGGGGTGACGATTGCGCTCGGCGACGGAGTGGGTCAGGTCGGCGTCCTCGAGGACGGCACCCGGGCTCTCGAGGTGCTCAGCACTGTCGCCCGAGAGGCCGGTGGTATTCGGCTGGTGTTGGGATGGATGCCTGTCGCGCCCGATGGGCTGGATCCCACCGCTTTCGTCGACGTGGTGGTGATCATGCCGGGGTGGGGAAACCGCACGGTCCTGCGCAGCCCGAATGCCAGGTTCATACCGACCAGCTTGGCCGGTATCGGTGCGCTACTCGCCGGTCCGCTGCGCCCCGACGTGCTGCTCACCCGCCTGGTTCGACGCGACGGACAGCTTCGGTTCGGCACCGAAGTGTCCTGGCAGGCGGATCTGCTCGATGCTGGGTTGCCCACCATCGCCATCGTCGACGACCAGGCGCCCTGCGCCGATGGCACTGCAACTTTCAACGACGCGCACGTTCACGTCGCGGCCCATTGCGCTGACGGTTCTACCGAGCTTCCCGGCAAGGAACCCGAGCCCGTCCATGAGGCGCTCGCCGAGAGTGTGCTGCGGCTGGTACCTGAAAATGCCCGACTCCAGTACGGGCCAGGACAGCTCGGCACCGCCCTGCTGCGCCGCGCCGACAGACCGCTGCGCATCGATACCGGCCTACTCACCGACGCAGTGGTGGACTTGGATCGGCGCGGCTGGTTGGTAGGCGAGCCGTCGGCCACCTATTTGCTCGGCTCGGAAAAACTCTACAAATGGGCGGACGGCCGGCCGATACTGCGAGGGTTGGGGTACACCCACGACGTGACCCGGCTGTCGCACGGGGAGCCGTTTATCGCCGTCAATACCGCCGTTGAGATTGATCCAGTCGGCCAGGTCAACGTCGAGGGAATCGGGGAAAAGGTCATCGGCGGTATCGGTGGGCACTTCGACTACTGCGTTGCCGCGCGCATGAGCGTCGGCGGTCTGTCGATCATTGCCGTGCCCACGACGGTCAACGGGACCAGCCCGCTGGTCGAGCGGTTGAGCCGACCGGTTTCGACGCCCGCTCATGCGGTGGACGTGGTTGTCACAGAACGTGACTACGCCGACCTGCGCGGCGCCGATTGGGCTGCGCGACGCAGGTTGATCAGCGCATTGTTCGCGGCCTGACATCGCCAAGGCGATTCAAGCGGAGTGGGAGAGCCGATGAACTCGCACGACGCCGTCAACCGACGACGATGCGATATGCAGCCCGTCGATCGTGGCGCGGCAACGGACATCACCGCCACGGCGGCGAACGTCCCACGCGTGCCTTCCAGGTGGCCATCGCGGGCGCCGTCTTGGGGTCTGGCGTGGGCTACTGTACTCTTTGTAGATAAATGTTTAGCGGATTAGGGCGGTCGGATCCACCCCGTATCAGAAGGAGTTAGCATGTCTGCCGCCCGCGACGGGTACGCCGCCGCCATTGCGGAATACCGCCAGGACTTCCGCCGATATCTGCACGATTTGCCGTGGGCCGAGGAATGGCGGTCGGCCGTTTTCGACAACGCCGAAGACGCGTTGGCCCACGATGCCCGTGTCTTGGGCCGTCTGCATGAAGCTGGCTGGAGCCGGTATGGATGGCCCGTGGAGGCAGGTGGCTTGGGGGGCAACGAAATCCATCGGGCCGTCTACTACGAGGAGATCGCCGGCGCGATGCTTCCGGCGCCGGCTCAGCACTGGACGTTAGAAACCTTAGGGCCGGCCCTTCTCAAGTTCGCCCCCGACCTGGCCGCCACCCACTTGCCGGGCTACCTCAGCGGCGCCGAGTGGTGGGGCCAGGGTTTTTCCGAACCCGAATCGGGAAGCGACCTTGCGGCGCTGCGCACCCGGGCCGTCGATGATGGCAACGGCGGCTATGTGATCAACGGTCAAAAAATTTGGACCAGCCAGGGCCCGACGGCCAGTCGGCTATTGGTCCTGACCCGAACGGGAACCCCCGAGAGCCGCCATC
>JAFAWC010000456.1 GCA_019242135.1 Mycobacteriaceae bacterium
GCCAGCATGACCGCCAGCGCGCGGTAGAACGTCGGGTTGACGTCGTCGCGGACCGTGCGCACGGTGTCGAGCAGGCGTCGCCACAGCGACCGCCGAACACGGGAGCCGGTTCGTTGCTTGCGCACCTTGATGCCCCGGGCGGTCAACTCGTCGGCGGTGCCGATCATCGCGGTCCAGTCCCCGGCGCGTACCAGCTCGTCCCGGCCCGGGCAGGCCACCACGTGGCCCGGGGTGGGCGAGCGTTCGCCGTGAATCACCGCGACGGGCGCGAGGTCGCCGTAGATCTCGCGCAGGGACGCGTCGCGGGGCGCCTCGGTGTCGGAGACCACGAAACGGATGCCCGCGGCGTCGAAGGTATGGGTGGTCCGTCCGAGGCACGCATCCACCACCGACGGCGCGGACAGATCCGCGACATCGAGGATTGCGCCGGGGCCGTTACCGTCGGCGACGGCCTCGCGCAGCACGCTATTGGCCAGCCGGGCCACCACCCGCACGGCCGGGTTGGCTTTGCGTGCCAGTAGCGCGATTTCGAGGTTCGTCGCGTCGTCGTGAGCAACGCAGATCACGGCGTTGGCGACGGACACGCCCGCGTCGGTGAGTTCAGCGGCCGAGGACAGCATCACGACCGACACGCCGGCGCTGTTGAGTTCCTCGACAATCCGCATCGCCAGCGCGTCGTCGCCGCAGACGATGGTGTGGCCGCGCATTCCCCGCATTCTCTGTAAGGCTACTCAACGCTGTCCGGCCCTGCGCGGGAACTCAGTCGCTGGCAGCCAACGCGAAATCGGCGAAATCGAAACCCGGCACAACCACGCAGCTGACCAGGCTCGGCTGATCGTCGCGCGGTCGGGCGCGCTGCCAGTAACGGGCCGGCACCAGGACCTGCGGCTCTTCTCCGGCGTGAAAGTCCGCACCCAGCAGATGGTTTGTGGCCGTTTCCCGTTCGCTGCCCGCCTCGAGGATCAACGGGCTGCCGCGGTGGAACAGCCACAGTTCGGCGCTGCGCACGGTGTGCCATGCCGATTGCTGACCCGGCATCAGCAGGAACAAAATCGCGGTTCCCGCGCTGCGTGGGCCGGTGTAATCGGGTGGAAGTGCTGACTGCGCGATCAACAGTTCACTGCGCCACGTTTCACAGAACCAGCCGCCCTCGGGGTGCGGTGACATGTTGAGTCGCTGAGCCCAGTCGGGAATTTCCGCCATCACCACATCCTTCCGTCGTGCCCGCCGCAGTCCGATCGGGCGTGCCGGCCAGACAATCCTGCGAATTTCACAGTAGTGCCCGGGCCCGCGCCACCTCGGCATCCCGTGACTCGGGGGTTCGGCGCGCTAGGGTGCCCTTTATGGTCCGCCTGCAGCCTGGTTGGCTGGTGGTGCTGTTCGCGGCGGTGATCGCGGTCAGCGGGTGGCTGCCCTGGCGCACCACGACTGCCCACGGCGGCGGGCATTCCAATGCGATCGGCGGCACCGTCGGCAATCTGCTGCCGCTGTCGCGGTTCGACGCGGGACAACTGATCGTGCTGCTCGCGTCGATCCTCGTCGTGGCTGGGGCGATGACCGCCCGCGGCCTGTCCGCGCGCACGTCAGCCGCTGCGGCCCTTGTGCTTTCGGTCTGGATCGGCGCGCTGACCGTGCTGTACTACCACCAGAGGGTGCATCCGCCGGTGGACGCCGCGTACGGGCTGTACATCGGTGCGGTCGCAACGGTCGCCGCGGCGATCTGCTCGATATGGGCGCTGTTCTCGGCCTTGGTGTCGGCGCGGACGGCCCCATGAGCCGATTCGTCGAGCCGGTGACTCTCACCGGCTCGCGGTGGGTCCGGCTTGAGCCGCTGACGGAAGGCCATGTCGCCGAAATCGCCGCCGCCGCAGCCGATGGCGACCCGGGAGCGCTGTGGTTCACGATGGCGCCGTCGCCGGATACGGCGGCACAGTGGGTTCGGCGCATGCTCGCGCTACAAACCGGGGGCGGGTTGACGTTTCTGGTGCGCACGCTCGACGGCACGCCGATCGGTTCGTCGAGTTATCTCAACGTTGACGGCGGCAACCGCAGGCTGGAAATTGGAGCCACCTGGTATCGCGCGTCGGCGCGCCGCACCGGGGTCAACTCCGAGACCAAGCTGTTGATGCTGGGTCATGCTTTCGATTCGCTGGGGTGCCTGGCAGTCGAATTCCGAACCCACTTCTTCAACTTCACCAGCCGCACCGCAATTGAGCGGCTCGGCGCCAAGCTCGACGGCGTGCTGCGCAGCCACCAGCTGCTGCCCGACGGGTCTCGGCGCGACACCGTGGTGTACTCGATTCTCGATATCGAATGGCCCTCGGTGCGAAACCATCTCAGCTTCCGGCTCACCTGCGTTGGCGACGAAGAAACAGGTTTTGCCTAATAGACGACAACCTCACCGGGAGAGGAAACTCCCCAGCGCCGCACGCACTCCGCGGCTGCGCCGGCCCGCCTTGAGTTCCAGCAGCGCCGCCTCGGCTGTCATCCCGACCCACAGCTGCGCGCACTCGAGCGGACGCGGCCATCCCATTGCAGTGAAGTCGGCCCGCACCAACTCGGCGGTGCTGGCATTGCGGGCGCCGATCTCCGCGGCGATGACAGGATCGGCGCGCGCCTCCAGCAGCAGCGCGCGAACACCGCGGTCACGCAGGCAGCCGTCGAGGTAAGTGGTCGCCGAGACCATCAACCGCTCCCGCCCCGGCGAAAGCCCCGCCGTCGCCCGCGCGATCTCTGAGAGCAGCCGATCATGGAATTCCCGGTGCAACGCAAGGAGATAACGTGCGCGGTCGGTGAAGTGATGGAAGAACGTCCCCTTGGAGACACCCGCCTCCTCGACGAGCAGATTAATCGACAGGCCGGCCAGGCCGGTGCGCTCGGCCAACCGCAGGCCGGCGTCGATCAGTGCCGCTCGGGTGCGGGCCGCGGCCGCCTGCCGCGGTGTCGTCGTCGCTGCCGCCACCGCCTCACGCTAGCATTGACCGACCGGTCGGTCAATGAAATACTGTGCCCATGCCGACCATCACCACGCGCACCGGAACGGTGGCCTACGCCGAGACCGGCGCCGGCCGGCCGGTGTTGTTGCTCCATGCCACCCTGCACGACCGGCGTGACTTCGACCCGATCGTTGCGCCGCTGGCCCGACGGCATCGGGTGATCGCCCTCGACTGGCCAAGCCACGGCGATTCGCAGACCGTCGAGAACCCCACCGGACCACTGCTCGCCGATGTGCTCGACGACGTCATCGACGCGCTGAACCTCAAAGGCGTCGTGCTGATCGGCAATTCGGTCGGGGGATCGGCGGCTGCCCGGCTGGCGATCACGCGTCCCGAACTGGTCGCAGGTCTGGTCCTGGTCAACACCGGCGGCTTTGTGCCTGCCACCGCGGTCACCAAGGTGGTCTGCCGGCTGATGGGTACCGAAGCCGTGGCGCGACGCGTGCTGGCGAAGTTCGTCCCGGCCTACATGAAGGCGCAAACCCCGAACGACGACGCCATCGTCGCGCGGGCCGTCGCCCGGGCCCGGACCCGCGAGGGGGTGCGCACCGCGGCGTCGCTGTGGCGCAGCTTCGGCACGCCCGAGTACGACCTGCGCGGCCGCGCGCACTGCATCACGGCGCCGACGCTCATCGTGTGGGGCGACCGCGACCCCACACTGTCGCTGCGAATCGGGAAAGCCACCCAGCGGGCGATACCCGCCTCGACACTGCACCGCCTGCCCACCGGCCATGTCGTCTTCTCGTCCGACCCGACGGGCTTCCTGGGCGTGGTGGGGCCGTTTTTGGCCGGCATCGACGGGGCCGGCCGCCGCGGCCGCGACCCGCAAAACCTGGCCGCGCAATAATTGCCGGTTGTGAGCGGCGTCGCCGGAAACCGTCGAGTGCTGGTGGTGGCGATCCTCGCGTCGTTCGTCGCGTTTCTCGACGGCTCGGTGGTGAACCTCGCGCTGCCCGCGATCGCCCGCGACCTCGGCGGTGGCCTGGCCCTACAGCAGTGGATCGTCGATTCCTACCTGCTGACGCTGGGTGCGCTGATTCTGGTTGCCGGTTCGATCTCCGACATGTTCGGCCGCGTCCGGATTCTGCGTTGGGGTCTGGCCGCGTTCGGTGCGGGCTCGGTGCTGGCCGCCGCGGCGCCGTCCGGGCTGGTGTTGATCGGCGCGCGGCTGATCCAGGGCGTGGGCGCGGCGTTCCTTGTTCCGAGTTCTCTCGCGCTGATCAACTCGACCTTCGCCGAGGACGAGCAGCCCAGGGCGATCGGCATCTGGACCGCGTGGACCGGAACCGCGTTCGTGTTGGGGCCGCTCCTCGGCGGGCTTGCCGTCGATTATCTGAGCTGGCGGTGGATTTTCATCCTGTCGGCGGTTCCGGTGGCCGCGACGTTCGCCCTGTCGGTCGGGCTCACCACGGTCGCCGAACCATCCGCCGGCGGCGCGCGCATCGACGTACTCGGCGCGGTGCTCGCCGCGGCGGGGCTGTCCGGCACGGTGTACGCGCTGATCGAACTGCAGCGGCGCGGCCTGTCGCGCCCGGACGTGTCGATTTCCCTGGCAGTGGGGCTGGTCAGCCTGGCGGTGTTCGTGTGGTGGCAGTTCCGCGCCGCGCACCCGATGCTGCCGATGAATCTGTTCGCCATCCGTAACTTCGGTGTCGGGAACCTGGCGACGACCTTCGTCTACGCGGGGGTGTCGGTCGGCACGCTGATCGTGTCGCTGTTCCTGCAGGAGGTCGCGGGTTTCCGCGCCACCGAGGCGGGGATCGCCACGCTGCCGCTGCCGATTCTGTCGTTTCTGCTCGCCGCGCGGGTCGGCGCGCTGGCGGCCAAATTCGGGCCGCGGCTCTTCATGGCCGGCGGTCCGCTCATCGCGGCCGCGGGATTCGTCCTGATGCGACCCCAGCCTGTGCACTTCGATTTGTGGACGCAACTGCTGCCCGGCCTCGTGCTGTTCGGGTTGGGGCTCGCGGTCACCGTGACGCCGCTGACGTCGGCGGTGCTGGCCGCTGTCGAGCCGTCGCAAAGCGGCATCGGGTCGGCCATCAACAACGCCGTGTCTCGCATCGCGGGTCTGATCGCGGTCGCGCTGGCCGGCGTGATCGCCGGCGGTGCGCTCGATTATGGCAGCTTCCGCCGGCTCGCGGTCGCGACCGCCGCGATGTTCGCGGTCGGTGGGGTGGTGGCCGCGATCGGGATCCGGAACCCGGTCAAGCCGCCGAGACCCGTTGCGGCCGAAGCGGTCGCGCGTTGCAGCGACCGCGCCGCCGCGCCGCCGGCGCGCTACGCCGCCAAGTCCACCGGATAGAGCTTGTGGTTGCCGCGGAAACCCTTGAGCTCGACCTCCCTCGGCGAACTGAACGCGAAGTCGTCCCTGACAGCGTGGCGCACCGGCTCGCTGATGAGCACTTCGCCGCCGTCGGCCTCCGCCGCGACCCGCGCGGCCATCGCGACGTTGCGACCGAACAGGTCGTCGCCCCGCCGTACGGACTTACCCATGTGGATGCCGATGCGTACCCGAACATTGTTCGACGACTGCCGCTTTGCCTGACCTGCCAGCGCCGTCTGCAGGGCAACGCCGCACCCGACGGCTTCCTCCGGTCGGGCGAAAGCCACCATGAAGCCGTCGCCCTGGCTCTTGACGACGTGGCCGGAGTGTTGGTCGACCAGTTTGCGAACGAGCTTGTCATGCCGGGCGAGAACTCGGACCCAGGCCCGGTCGCCGATCCGTTCATTCAGCGCCGTCGATTCCTCGATGTCGGAGAACAGGATCACGACGTTGCCGCCGGGCGTCAGCCGCGCGAGGTCGGGGCGTTCCACCTCCGCCCAGTCCGCGAGCTCCTCGATGGAGCTGCGCACCGCGGCGCCTAACCCCTCCTTGCGAATCAAATTGGCTGTCTGCCACACCGTCTTGACCGCTTCCCGGCCGCCGGCGAAGAGCTGCTGCCGCGTGTCGACCCGGCTCCTCAGCGCCTCGGCGTCCCGACGCGTGCGG
>JAFAWC010000647.1 GCA_019242135.1 Mycobacteriaceae bacterium
CGGCTCGGATTGTCGATGGGCGATGAGTAGGTGCCGTCGCCGGCCACGTCACCGTACTTGTTGAGCAGGTTGTCGCGCGGAATGCGGACGTGGTCGAACATGATGCGGCCGTTGTCCACCCCCGGGAGGCCGCCCTTGTAGTCGCAATCCGACGTGGTGACACCGGGCAAGACCTTGCCGTCGTCGTCACGGATCGGCACGACGAAGCAGTGCACCCCGTGGCTCGTTGGCTCTTCGCCGGGACCGGCCGTGATCAGCTGCGCGAAAACGGCGGCCATGCTCGCGCTTTCAGCCGCGCCGCCGATGTAGTCCTTTCGCGAGGTCTTCGTCGGTGAATGGATGACGAACTCGTCGTTGTCCCTGTCGTAGGTGGCGGTGGTTTCCAGCGACTGCACGTCGCTGCCGTGGCCGGTCTCGGTCATCGCGAAACAGCCGAGCAGGTCGAGGTCGATGATCTTCTGCACGTACGCCTGGTGGTGCCGTTCGGTGCCCAGGTTCTCGATCGCGCCGCCGAACAACCCCCACTGCACACCGGCTTTGACCATCAGGGAGAGGTCGGACATCGCCAGCATCTCGATGGTGGTGACTGCCGCCCCGACGTCACCGGTTCCGCCGTGCTCCTTGCGGAACCCGTCGTCGGCGGCGCCGCCCGCGGCGACGATCTTGAGCTGCTCCATCGCCTTCGTCCGGGCGATCACGGTGTTCGGTGTGTAGTGCGGCCGGAATACTTCACCCGACAATTGCTCGCGGCACCGGTTCCTCACCTGGTGCCACTGGCCGTCCAGGGCGGTGAGCAGATGCCCGGAAAGGTTGGGGGAGATACCAGACGCCATAGTTGACGGTAACCCGTGCCGCCCGCCCGCCGGCAGGGTAGGGCTACCTCCGTTATCCGCGGGGAACACCGCAGGCGTTCAATTGGCGTCATGACGACGCCAGGTGCCGAACTGCCGTCCCCCGAGGCGGGTTCCGGTTTGCCGCACGAGTTCGATCACACCCACAGCGATGTCTCCGGCGGCTGGTTGCGCGCGGCGAGTTTCGGCGCGATGGACGGTCTGGTCAGCAATACCGCACTGATCGCCGGCGTGGCCGCCGCCGCGAACACCCACGCCGTTGTGCTCAGTGGGATCGCCGGCATGCTGGCCGGCTCGTTCTCGATGGCGTTGGGTGAGTACACGTCGGTCACGACGGCCAATGAACAGATCGACTCGGAGATTCGTCTCGAGCGTCGCGCGTTCCAAGCGCACCCGCAGGCCGAGATGGAGGAGCTCGTCCAGATGCTCGTCCAGATGGGCATGTCGGAGAAGACCGCGCGGATGGCCAGCGAGGAGATTCACGAGGACGAGAATCAGGCGGTCAACTTCCACATGGTCGCCGAACTCGGGGTCGACCCCCGCGAGAAGCCGTCCGCGCGCCTCGCGGCTATCTCGTCGTTCCTCATGTTCGCGATCGGTGCGATCGTTCCATTGATCCCCTACCTGCTCGGCTTCGCCTCCCTTGCCGCCGGACTCGTCTGCGGTGGCATCGGTCTTCTCGTCGCAGGCGGCGTAGCCGCGCGGTTCACCAGCAAGCCGGTGTGGTGGTCGTCCGCGCGCCAGCTGGCGCTCGGAGCGGTCGCGATCGCCGCGACGTATGTCGTTGGGTTGTTGATCGGCTCCGCGGTGTAACCGCTCGCCAAGAAGGTTGGTTCGCCTCGGCGACTACTTCGCGGCGATGAACCCGTCAGAGTTGCCCTAACCAGAACGCCGCCGCGCCGCCGCTTCGTCGAGCAACTTCTGCAACACCCGCACGCCCGCGGCCAGCGTGCGCCGGTCGTCGTCATCGAGCGCGGCGATGTGTGGATCGATGACACCGGCGCGGTCAGCACGCACCTGATGCAATGTCTTGATCCCCGCGGGCGTGATGCCGATCAGCACCGCGCGCGCATCGGCGGGATCGGTGGTCCGGGTGACCAGGCCGGCGTCTTCGAGGCGGCGCACCTGCATGGTCATCGTCGGCTGCGAGCAGTGGTCGAGCGCGGCGAGATCCGAGATCCGGGTTAACCCCTGATCTTCGATGGTGCCCAGCAGCCGCGCCTGAGCCCACGGCAGCGGCAGCGTCGTGCGCTGGGTCGCGAGCCGGTTCAGCCGGGCCACCACCCCCAGCAGGTCGACGCCGAGTGACGTGCGAGCGGACGCGAAAGCAGACATATCTCAAATTAAATAGGTTTTCTATGCACGATCAACGTGTTGATGTTCACAACCCGCCGGTCATGGGCTGGCAGAATCAAGAAGTGCGCGGGACCGGACAGGAGCCGAGTGGTCGGCGACGTCCAGCCACGTCGCCGAACACCCAGCCGCGCCTCGTCCATAAGGGATCGCTGCGGCCCGGTGAGCTCGCGCAGGCATCGATGATCGCGGCACTGTCTGCGGCCACCGCGATTGTGTCCGTCGTGGTTCCGTTCGCGGCCGGGTTGTCGGTGCTCGGCACGGTTCCGATGGGCCTTCTGGCCTACCGCTACCGCATCCGCGTGGTGATCGCAGCGACCGTCGCCGGGGCACTGATCGCGTTCCTCGTTGCAGGCTTGGGCGGGATGATCACTGTCATCCACTGCGCCTACGTCGGCGTGGTGGTCGGTCTGGTCAGGCGCAGACGGCGGGGCACGCTCACCGTGATCATCGTGGGTTTGTGCGCCGGGCTGGTGGCCGGCGCGGCCTCGGTCGGGGCGTTGATGCTGCTGTCGCGGCTGCGCGACCTGTTCTTCAAGTCGGTGACCGCGAACGTGAACGGCATTGCCCGCGGTTTGGCGCACCTGCCATACATGAAACCGGTTTCCGACAATCTGAAAGCCGGCTTCCCGAAACTGCTGACCTACTGGCCCTGGTTACTCGGCGGCTCGTCGGTGCTGGGCGTCCTCATCGTCACCTTGATCGGGTGGTGGGTGCTCTCGCGGGTGCTCACCCGGCTGTCGCAAGTGCCCGATTTCCAGAAACTCGACACCCCCGCCGACGCCGGCATCGTCGCGCCCCTTCCGGTGCGGCTGCACGACGTCACATTCCGCTATCCCAACTCCGATGACGACGCGCTGGGGCCGGTGACCTTGAGCGTCGAACCCGGCGAGCACGTCGCGGTCACCGGGGTCAACGGGTCGGGCAAGACGACGCTGATGCTCGTGCTTGCCGGACAGCTGCCCACGTCGGGAACGATCGACCGGCCCGGCGGAGTCGGACTGGGCAAGGTCGGTGGCACCGCGGTGATCATGCAACACCCCGAAAGCCAGGTGCTGGGCACCCGCGTCGCCGACGACGTCGTGTGGGGCTTGCCCCCCGGCCAGCGCACCGACGTGCACAAGCTCCTCGAGGAGGTGGGCCTCGACGCACTCGCAGAGCGCGACACCGGCGGGCTCTCCGGCGGTGAGTTGCAGCGACTCGCGGTCGCGGCCGCACTCGCGCGGGAACCTTCGCTGCTGATCGCCGACGAAGTGACCAGCATGGTGGACCAGCCCGGCCGCGCTGCGCTGCTGCGGTTGCTCGGGGGGCTGCGCGAGCGGCATCAGATGGCGTTGGTGCACATCACGCACTACAACAATGAGGCCGACTCGGCGGAGCGGATCGTCAACCTCACCGGCAACGGCACCAACGACAACACCGAAATGGTCGAGCCGGCCGCGGTGCCCACGGCGACGCCGCCGGTGGACGCGGCCTCGGCGGCCGTGATGGAAGTCGACGGGGTGGGTCACGAATACGCCAGCGGAACGCCGTGGGCCACGACCGCTTTGCGCCACGTCAGCTTCGACGTGCACGAGGGCGACGGGCTGCTGATCCACGGCGGCAACGGTTCGGGCAAGTCGACGCTCGCCTGGATCATGGCGGGCCTGACCGTACCGACCACCGGCACGTGCCTGCTCGCCGGCAGACCCGTCAGCGACCAGGTCGGTGCGGTCGCGATTTCCTTCCAGGCCGCGAGGCTGCAGCTGATGCGGAATCGTGTCGATCGCGAGGTGGCGTCGGCGGCAGGGTTTTCACCCCGGGACACGGCCCGGGTGGAGGCGGCGTTGAACACCGTCGGGCTTGATGAGTCACTGGCTACCCGACGCATCGATCAGCTCAGTGGCGGCCAGATGCGCCGGGTTGTCCTGGCAGGGTTACTGGCTCGGTCGCCGCGCGCACTGATACTCGATGAGCCGCTCGCCGGCGTGGACGCGGTCAGCCAGCGTGGGTTGGTCCTTCTGCTCGAGGATCTGCGCCGCCGCCGAGGACTCACCGTGGTCGTGATCTCCCACGACTTCGCCGGGCTGGAGAACCTGTGCCCGCGCACCCTGCATATCCAGGACGGCGTGGTGGCGGCCGCGCCGGCGATACCGGAGAGTGCCTCGTGACCGCCCCGCGCCGCCCGGTGGTGCTGCTGCGGCCGGTTCCCGGCACGTCGACGATCCACGAGTTGTGGGCCGGAACCAAACTCATCGTGGTGTTCGGGATTTCGGTGCTGCTCACCTTCTACCCAGGCTGGATCCCCATCGGGCTGGTCGCGGCGCTGGTGCTGATCTCGGCGCGGATGGCGCGGATTCCCCGCGGCGCCATCCCGTCGGTTCCGCGTTGGCTGTGGGTGCTGCTGGCCTTTGGCGGGATCACCGCCGCGCTGGGCGGCGGACCGCCCGACATCCACATCGGCTCCGTGCCGATCGAATGCGGCGGGCTGCTGTACTTCCTGCGTGCCACCGCGTTGTCGATCGTGCTCCTCGGCCTGGGCGCGATGATCTCGTGGACCACCAACGTGGCAGAAATGGCGCCCGCGGTCGCCTCGCTCGGTCGGCCGTTGCGGTGGCTGCGGATTCCGGTCGACGAGTGGGCGGCTGCGCTGGCTTTGGCGCTTCGCGCGTTCCCGATGCTGGTCGACGAATTCCAGGTGCTGTATGCGGCCCGTCGGATAAGGCCGCGTGAGCCGGCACCGACCCGGCGCGCGCGCCTGAGGCAGCGCAGGGCAGAGGTGATCGACATGGTCACCGCCGCGATCACGGTCGCGCTGCGGCGCGCCGACGAGATGGGTGACGCGATCGCGGCACGCGGTGGCACCGGACAGATTTCGGCAGCACCGTCGCGTCCGCGGTGGCCGGATGTGATTGCGCTGTTGGCGGTGGTTGCCCTGTCGGCGATCGTGTTTGTCAGCGACCTGCTGCTGTCGGCCACTTAGCGGTCAGCGGCTGCGTTCGCCGCCGCCTGCGCCCGGGCCAGCGCCTGCGTCACATCGAGGCGGCCGAGGAACATTTCGTCGAAATACGGTTTGAGGGCATCGAACCCCGCTGCGAAACCGGCGCCACCGGGTGCGGCTATCTGCGGACCGTGCAACACATCGAAGAACGGGCTGACGTCAACGCCCTTGGCGGCCCAGTAATCGAAGTACGTCCGCTGCGCCGCCAGGACAGCCGGAACCGCTGCGCCGTCGGCGCCCAGATAGGCGTTGCCGTCGGCGCTGCCCATCCAGGCCAGCACCTCGCGCACCTCCGAAGGATGCGGTGACGCCGAATTACCCACGGCCGCGACGCCGTTGGTGACGCTAACCCGCCCGGCGGGCCCGGCGGGCATCAGCGCGACACCCCATCGGAAGGCGGCATTCGCTGCGACCGCGGCCAGGTTGTAGGTGCCCGACTGGAACAGCGCCATCCGGCCCTGCAGGAACAT
>JAFAWC010000653.1 GCA_019242135.1 Mycobacteriaceae bacterium
GTGGCAGCCAGGTAGACGACGAGGAAGCCGCCACCGACCGCGACCACATCCTCGAGCAGCGCGAGCGGCAGATCGCGGCCCCCGGCCGGGGCGAGAAGCCGGCTGCGGAACTCATACCCGCCGAGCGTTCCGAGCACCGCACCGACGACACCCGCGCCGAGGCTGCTCCACGTGTAGTGGTACGCCGCGCCGAGCACCGCGCCCGCGAACCCACCCATGATGTAGCGGGTGACGAACTGCGGTGGCGTCTTGCGGCTCGGCGTCTTCGGCAACTGATCGGTGACCAATTCGACGAGCGCCAATACCGTCAGGACCGCCACCGTCGCCGGGTGACCCACCCAGTGCAGCCATCTGTTGTCGAGGTCAATCCAACCCAGACACGCGCCCCAGCTCACCACCGCAGGCGCGGTGAGCGCACGCAGTCCGGCGACCACACCGATGAACAGGGCAAGGACCAGGATGACAACATGTGACATTTGACTCCCCTCAGAAACGGCAGAACCGGATGTCGGAAGCCAGAATCGCTTTGGCGCCAATGCCGGCGAGATCATCCATGATCGTGTTGACATCCTTGCGCGGCACCAGCGCTCGCACGGCCACCCAGTCGGGATCGGCGAGCGGGGCGATCGTCGGCGATTCCAGCCCGGGGGTGATCGCCGCTGCCCGGTCGAGGGCCGTGCGGGGACAGTCGTAGTCGAGCATCAGGTACTGCTGGCCGAAAACCACGCCCTGCACCCTGGCGGCAAGCTGGTCGCGGGCACCCGCCGCGGAGGTGTCCGGCGTTTCGGATTCGATCAACACCGCTTCCGAATCACACAGCGCTGCACCGAAAGCCACCAGATCATGGCCGCGCAGCGTTCGGCCGGAACCGACGACGTCGGCGATGGCATCGGCCAGGCCCAGCTGGACGGAGATCTCAACCGCGCCGTCCAGACGAATCACCGTGGCGTTGATCCCGTTGTCCGCAAGGTCTTTCCGTACCAGATTGGGGTAGGCAGTGGCGATTCGCTTTCCGGCCAGGTCCGCGACCGACCATTCGCGGCCGGCGGGCGCGGCGTACCGGAACGTCGAGGACCCGAACCCCAGGGCAAGTCGCTCCCGCACCGGCGCCAAGGATTCGCGGGCCAAGTCGCGTCCGGTGATCCCGAAATCGAGGTCACCCGACCCGACGTAGATGGCGATGTCTTTGGGCCGCAAGAAGAAAAATTCGACGTCGTTCGCCGGATCGATCACCGTCAGGTCCTTGGGATCGCCACGACGGCGATACCCTGCCTCGACCAGGATGTCGATGGCGGGTTCACTCAGTGCACCCTTGTTCGGAACCGCGACTCTGAGCATCTACAGGTTCCGGTACACATCGTCGAGGGACAGCCCGCGTGAAATCATCAGCACCTGCGTCCAGTAGAGCAGCTGGCTGATCTCGACGGCCAACTCCTCGCCGGTTTGGTGTTCGGCGGCCAGCCACACCTCGCCGGCCTCCTCGAGCACCTTCTTGCCCAGCCCGTGCACCCCGCCGTCGAGCGCCACCACCGTGCCGCTGCCCGCGGGCCGGCTGCGCGCCTTCTCGCTCAACTCGGCGAAAAGCGCCTCGAAGGTCTTCACGGCTCGCGATTGTGTCACGCGGACGGCGTGCCGGTCACGCCGGTTTTCGCGTGCCATGCGTCGCGGTGCATGTCCTCCAGCGACCTGCCCTTGGTTTCTTCCACCCACCGCCACACGAACAGCAACGACAGCGCCGCACACAGCGCATAGAACCCGTACGCGATGCCCAGCTGATCGCGAAGTGCCGGGAACGTCACGGTGATCAACCAGTTGGCCGCCCACTGGCCCGCTGCTGCGAGGCCGAGAGCGGCCGCCCTGATGCGATTGGGGAACATCTCGCCGAGCAGCACCCACACGACGGGTCCCCACGACATGCCGAAGGCCACCACGAACAGGTTGGCGGCGATCAACGCGATCATGCCCGTCGTGGCGCCCAGGAATGGTTGCTCCTTGCCGTTCACCATGTGCGTCGCGGCCGTCCCGAATATCACCGCCATGGTGGAAAGAGTGATCGCCATTCCCGTCGAGCCGATGAGCAGCAGCGGCTTGCGACCGATCTTGTCGATCAGGGCGATCGCAACCAGAGTGGTCGCGATGTTGGTCACCGCCGTGATCACGCTGATCGTGAACGACGACTCCTCGCCGAATCCCACCGCCTGCCACAGCACGTTGGAGTAGTAGAAGATCACGTTGATCCCGACGAACTGCTGGAACACCGACAGCCCGAGACCGACCCACACGATGCCGTAGACACCGCCGGTCGGCTTGCGCAGATCACGCCAGGACGGCGGCTTCTCGGCGCGCAGGGTCTCCTGGATCCGATCGATGGTGATTTCCAGATTCTTGGCCCCCAGCAAACGGGTCAGCACACGGCGTGCTTCCGGAATACGGTGTGTGGCAACCAGATACCGGGGTGATTCCGGAATCGTGTACGCCAGCGTCCCATAGACAAGCGCAGGCACGGCCATCACGACGAACATCCAGCGCCAGGCCTCCATGCCCAGCAGGAGTTCCTTGTCGGCGCCACCGGCGAGGTGTGCCAGCACCCAGTCGATGGCCAACGAGAAGAAGATGCCGGACACGATCGCCAACTGCTGCAGCGAGCCCAGCCGCCCGCGGATCGACGGTGGCGACGTCTCGGCGATGTAGGTGGGGGCGACCACCGACGCAACGCCCACGCCGATGCCGCCGACGACGCGGAACACCACGACCAGCCAAACGCCGGTGGCCAGACCCGTGCCGATCGCGCTGACCAGGAAGAACGCCGCGGCGATTCTCATCACCGCGAGCCGGCCCACTCGGTCGGCGATCCGCCCGGCGGTCACTGCGCCGAGCGCCGCACCCAACAGTGCCGAGGCGACGGCGAATCCGAGCGCGGCATTATCGATGGCGAAGTGCTTCTGGATCGAATCCACCGCACCGTTGATCACGGCGCTGTCGTAGCCGAACAGCAGGCCCCCGAGGGCGGCCACCGACGCGATGCGCACGGCGCTGCGACCGGAAGCAAATTCGTCGTCACCTGCCATGCGGGGCCCCTTCTCGGCAATGAGTGGTGGCACTCACATTCAAGCACCGAGTCAGAGGTCAGGCGGTGCGTTCCTGCAACTCGTCGTCCAGCTCCGCGTGAATCGAACGC
>JAFAWC010000036.1 GCA_019242135.1 Mycobacteriaceae bacterium
AGGATCAAACTCTCCAAACAAAAACCAGAAAGCAAAACCCCAACAAAAAACACCACACCCAACCACGGGAACAGCCAGGCGCAGCACAAAAAAACAACAACAAACAAAAACCACCAAACACACTATTGAGTTCTCAAACAACACGCCATCACCGGCCGCGCATCCAGCCCGCGGCTCTGGCCGCGTGCTCGAAATACGGACGGCTGGGCGTCCACCGAAGTGGATCTCCCTGTAGGAGACCATCGCGCCCGGCCGACTGGCCGTCGCGACGGCTTCACCAAGTTACGTGAGGAAGTGGCGCGAGTCAAACAACCTGCTGGAGCAGGCGATTCACCGAACCGGATTACTCAACGCGTTCGACGCCGGCAATATTCCGCTTGCCGCGCCGCAGCACCAGCCAGCGCCCGAAGAGGAAGTCGTCGGGGCTCGGCGCCCACTCGTCGCTGTCGATCCGCGCATTGTTGACCGAGACGCCGCCCTCGGCGATCGTCCGCCGGGCGGCGCGCTTGCTGTCGGACAGTCCGCTGGCCACCAACAGATCGACGATGCCGTCGGGAGCGCCCGGCTTGAGCTCGGCGACAGCGGCCTCGCGCAGCGCGGCGCTCAGTGTCGGCTCGTCCAGCCGTGACAGCTCGCCGCGCCCGAACAACGCCTGGCTGGCGTGCTCGACCGCCGCCGTCGCAGCCTGCCCGTGCACCAAAGTGGTGAGTTCGCGCGCCAGCCGGCGCTGCGCGCCGCGTTCGTGGGGCCGCGTGGCCGTCGCCTCCTCCAAACCGGCGATCTCGTCGGTGGACAAAAACGTGAACCACCGCAGGTAACGGACGACATCCGCGTCGGCGGTGTTGATGAAGTACTGGTACCACGCATACGGGCTCGTCATGTCGGGATCGAGCCAGAGGTTTCCGCCTCCGGTGGACTTCCCGAACTTCGTGCCGTCGGCCGACGTGACCAGTGGAACCGTCAGCGCGTGCACGCTCGCGGCCAGCTTCTGACGCACCAGCCGCACGCCGGCGATGATGTTGCCCCACTGGTCGGATCCGCCGATCTGCAGCGTGCAGCCGTGCCTTTGGAAGAGTTCGACGTAGTCGTTGGCCTGCAACAGCATGTAGCTGAACTCCGTATACGACACGCCATCTCCGTCGAGGCGGCGCCTGATCGTGTCGCGGTCGAGCATCACGTTCACCGAGAAGTGCTTGCCGATGTCGCGCAGAAACTCGATTGCGGTCAGTCCGGATGTCCAGGACAGGTTGTTCTCGGCGAGCGCTGCGGCGGGCCCGTCGAAGTCGACGAACCGCTGGAGTTGCCCGCGGATCCTGTCGGTCCATTCGCCGACGATCGCTGTGCTGTTGAGCACCCGCTCGCCGGTGTCTCGCGGGTCGCCGATCATTCCGGTGGCACCGCCGGCCAGCACGATCGGTCGGTGCCCGAACTGCTGGAAGCGACGCAGTGTCAGAAGCGGCACCAGGTGGCCGGCGTGCAGGCTGGGCGCGGTCGGATCGAACCCGGCGTACACGGTGATCGGCGGCTGTGCCAGCTCCGCGGCGAGCGCGTCGAGATCGGTGGACTGTGCGATCAGCCCACGCCAGCTCAGCTCGTCGAGGATGTTCATTGCGTCGATCTTTCCGCATCCGCCCGATCGGCCGCATCATGCCGATACGGTCAGTCGCTGCTCCCGGCTACCGGTGCACGCGGGCTGCGCCGGTAGCCCGACACCTCCGGCCGGCCGGCAAGCCAGAACCGCCACCTGCGGTCGGCCGCCTGACTGAGCCCCACCCGCGGACCCTCCGCCGCGGCGATCGCGTCGCGCAGGTGCAGCCGAACCCTGCTCGCGGAATCGAACAGGTCGGTGCCGTAGTCGTCCATCGTGATCGCCAACGCAGCGCACAAGTTCCCGGGTCCCCGCGCGAGCGCGCGGTCGGCTACGGCCCCGCCTCGGCGCGCCCGCGCAAGTTCGATCCCGCCGTCGATGACGGCGGCTCGCAGCAGGACCGCCGCCGCGGTGCTCTCCGGTCCACAGACCACATTCGCGCAGACGTGAATGCCGTGGCTGCGATACGTATACAGCCGACCCGCCGCTCCGAACATCACCGCGTTGCGGCCGTTGGGACCACGGAACGAATGTGATCCCGGATCCGGCCACGGCCCGTCGGCGGGACCGCCGTAAGCCTCCACCTCGACGACCGTGGCGCTGACGCCCCCGCCCGTTATCCGGGCGCCGAGGATTCGCCTGGCCGCGGTCAGCGGATCCGCCACCAACAACTCGGCACCCACTTGACAGATTGTGCCCGGCCATTGACATGCGACGCCGACTGGCGCAATATTCAACACATGATGACTTCATCAAGCGATGAATTACTTGGCCGTGGTGTCGAGCCGGTGATCTCCATCGATCATCTGCGGGTGATCCGGGGCAAGCGGCCGGCGATCCACGATCTGTCGGTGCAGATCGCGCGCGGCACCATCACCGGCCTGCTCGGCCCGTCCGGGTGCGGCAAGACGACGTTGATGCGCGCGATTGTCGGCACGCAGATCATCACGGCGGGTGCGGTGACCGTGCTGGGTCAGCCGGCCGGGTCGGCGCAGCTGCGCCGGCGTGTCGGCTACATGCCCCAGGATCCGACGATCTACAACGACCTGCGGATCGTCGACAACGTGCGCTACTTCGCGTCGCTCTACGGCATGGACACCGGCGCCGCCGACGCGGCGATCGACGCGGTGGGCCTGCACGATCACCGCACCGCCTACAGCGGCAACCTGTCCGGCGGTCAGCGGACCCGGGTCTCGCTGGCGTGTGCGCTGGTCTGCCGTCCGGACGTGTTGATCCTGGACGAACCCACGGTAGGGCTCGATCCCGTGCTGCGCGCCGATCTGTGGCGGCAGTTCGACGACCTGGCCAGAGCGGGTTCCACGCTGGTGGTCTCCAGCCACGTCATGGACGAAGCCGACCACTGCGCCGACCTGCTGCTCATGCGTGACGGACATCTCGTCGTGCACACCACACCGACCCAGCTCAGAGAGGACACCGGATGTCAGTCACTGGAGGACGCGTTTTTTTCGATCATCAGGCGCACCACCGAGCGCAAAGCCGGATAGGACTGCGGGCCTACGCCGCCACCACGA
>JAFAWC010000203.1 GCA_019242135.1 Mycobacteriaceae bacterium
GGAGTGCCCCTGGACCGCTCCCGGGAACCGTCCCTGGACTGCGCCCATGGAGTGCCCCCACTAGGACTCGAACCTAGGACCTGCGGATTAAAAGTCCGTAGCTCTACCAACTGAGCGATAGGGGCGCGACGCCTCAGGATACTGCCGGCCGGTGTGGTTCTCGTTTGAGGATTGAGCTTCGCGTGACCTAAGCTATCGAGGCTCCCAACACGAGCGTTGCGAGTCCCCCGGAGAGATTCGGCTGGCCCCCTTCGTCTAGCGGCCTAGGACGCCGCCCTTTCAAGGCGGTAGCGCGGGTTCGAATCCCGTAGGGGGTACCCGTGGCGACCGTAGGATGGAGTCACAACGCAAGGCCCTGTGGCGCAGTTGGTTAGCGCGCCGCCCTGTCACGGCGGAGGTCGCGGGTTCAAGTCCCGTCAGGGTCGCCCTCGCGGCGAGGCACACACCGGTGCCTTCCGGCCAGGTAGCTCAGTCGGTATGAGCGTCCGCCTGAAAAGCGGAAGGTCGCCGGTTCGATCCCGGCCCTGGCCACCCACCTGTTCGCTCAGCTATTGCCACGAGCGCGATCGATCCGCGCACCCCCGCTTCGTCGCGATCACGGGTCAGCCGCCAGACTCGCCGCGCGCGACCGCCCATTACTGTTGGCATGCCGCAGGAAGGATTGGTGCAAGGGTGGGATGGTTGAGGATCAGCTGAGCGTGCTTGGGCAGCGGGCTCTGGTGATGGGGGCCAGCGGCAATGTAGGCGCATGCGTGACCCGGCATCTCGTCGCTCGTGGCGCGGACGTCCGGGTTCTGCTGCGAAAGACGAGTTCCACGACGGGGATCGAGGGGCTGGACGTCGAGCGGTGTTACGGCGATATCTTCGACACGGGAGCGGTCGCCGCCGCCATGTCCGATCGCGACGTTGTCTATTACTGCGTCGTGGACACAAGGGCGGAACTGCGGGACCCGGCACCGCTTTTTAGGACAAACGTCGACGGTCTTCGCAATGTCCTCAAGGTTGCGTCGGCCGCCAACTTGCGCCGATTCGTCTTCCTCAGCACGATCGGCACTGTCGCGGTCGGCAGAACCGGCGAAGCCGTCGACGAGGACACACCCGTCAACTGGTCTCACGAGGCCGGCGGGTACATCCAATCGCGCTGCGAAGCAGAAACTCTCGTGCTCTCATATGTCGCGGATCACGGGCTTCCCGCGGTGGTGGCAAATGTGTCGAACCCTTACGGGCCGCCGGATTGGCAACCGCGACAAGGATTTTTCGTGCAGCTTGCAGCCCTGGGAAAGCTACCGTTCTACGTGCGCGGTGTCGGGGCGGAAGTCGTCGGCATCGACGACGTCGCCGATGTGCTGGTGCTGGCGGCCCAGCGGGGACGGATCGGCGAACGCTACATCATTTCCGAGCGGTACATGACGCAGCGCGAATTGGTGACTGTGGCCGCGCAGGCCGTCGGTGTGCGACCCCCTCGCGTCGGCATCCCGATGGGTCTCGTCTACGTGGTGGCGCATCTGGCCGATGTCCTCGGAGCGCTGCTGCGCCGCGATTTTCCCATCGGCAAGCACAGTGCTCGGCTCCTGGCGCTGACATCACCGGCCAGTCATGGCAAGGCCACCCGCGAACTGGGCTGGCACCCGTCGCCTACCGAAGACTTCATCGCACGCGCAGCCGAGACCCACGTGGAGCGACACGGGCGGGGTCATGAGCGCTGATCACGACCGCGGGTGGGTCGGCGCAGGCGCAGCCAGGCAGCCAACCCGGTCTATAGCGATCTATAGCGCATTATAGTGATTTCCTATAGATCGCTAGAATTCGCTACAACTGGAGCGCCGTGGACCCTGTGCGTAATCCGTACTCACCCGGTGCCGGCCGCCCCCCGGCCGCGCTGGTCGGCCGCGACCCACAGTGCGAGCGGTGGCGGGTCTCGCTCGACCGCATTGAGGCAGGACGAACCGCACAGCCGGTGGTGCTGTACGGGCTGCGCGGCGTCGGCAAGACCGTCCTGCTCACCCGGTTCTTCAACACAGCCCAACACCGCAACTGGATCGTCGCGCAGGTCGAGGGTGGCGCCGGCAAGTCGCTGCGCGAAGCGCTCGGGGAGGCCCTCCATGCGCCGCTCGCTGATCTGGCGCGTCCGTCGGCGGGCAAGCGGTTGCTCAGGGGCCTCAAGACGGCGTTGAGCTTCAAGGCGTCCTACGACGCGGCGGGCACCTGGAATTTCGGGCTCGATCTCACCGAGACCGCGGGCGGCGGAGCCGATACCGGAACGCTCGAGACCGACCTGAACAAGCTGGTGCGCGACTTGTCGGCAGCGGCCGAGGAGGAAAGCGTCGGGCTGGCGATCCTCATCGACGAGGCGCAGGATCTCACGCCTGCGGAATTGACCGCCGTCTGCTCCGCTGCACACCTCACCGCGCAAAACGGTTGGCCGGCACTGTTCGCGCTGGCCGGACTGCCGAGCCTGCCGCGCGTGCTGGCCGAGGCGAAGTCGTACGCCGAACGACTGTTTGTCTTCGAACGGATTGAACACCTCAGCGAGGACGTGGCGCGCCGGGCACTGACCGAGCCGGCCGCCCTCGAAGGCGTCACATGGGATGACGACGCCATCGCCCTCGTCGTCGGCGAGACCTCCGGCTACCCATACTTCCTCCAGCAGTTCGGCCAGGACGCGTGGAACGATGCACCCGGCCGCCGAATTACCCTCGCCGACGCTCGAGTCGGCGCCGCGCGCGGCCGAGCCGCCCTCGACGACGGGTTCTTTCGCGTGCGCTGGGATCGCGCCACCCGGGCGGAGCGGCAATACCTGCGTGCGATGGCCGTCGACGGGGACGCGGGCAGCTCGTCGGGCGACGTCGCCGCTCGGCTCGGACGCGGTGTCACCAGCTTCGGCCCGGCCCGTGCAAAACTCATCTCAAAGGGTTTGATATTCGCCCCGGAGCACGGCGTAGTCGCTTTCACCGTCCCGGGCATGGCCGACTTCATCCAGCGGCAACCCGACTCCCGATGAGCGCTCGCGCGAAGAGCAGACAACCCTGATCAACCCCACCTAACTGATCGCAGTGCCGAACACGTGCCCGATTAGTTCTGCTAACTCTGCTTCGGGCATCTGCCGCAGTTCGCGCCGCTCTTTGGCCACCAGGGCGGTCTCGCTGTCGCGCTGGCTGGACACCGATATGTATTCGCCCAGCGCCATCGAAACCGCGCCGGCTACCAGACCGGCGAGCCCCGCGGTGAAAATCGGGCCCCGGGCGGTGGTGGCGCCGGCCACCCCGAGCACGATTCCGGCCACCGACACGATCCCGTCGTTCGCACCCAGCACCCCGGCGCGCAACCAGTTGAGCCGCCCTGACGTGCCGGCGGTGTGCGGTTCGGCTGAATGCGTGGGTGTCCCGGCCTCGGCTGCTTCGAATTGCCGCTGCGTGGGCTCCTCTGCGCCCTCATGATCGACCATCCCTCAAGCCAACCGAATTGTCAGATGCCTTGCTAGCAAGCCAAGCCTCACCAATGTCGGCTCGGATACCAACGCGATCACCGCAATGCGGCGACATCACCGAGCGACCGAAAATACCGGCGGCCGAAGTGATCTACTGAGACGATCGACGCGCAGCGCACAACCGAGAAGGAGTTCCATGACCATCATCAACGGACTGCCCTCCCACGTCCTGCTCGTGCATTTCATGGTGGTGCTGGTGCCACTGACTGCGCTGCTGGTCATCGTCTGCGCTTTGTGGCCGGCCGTGCGGCGCGGGCAGATCGTTTGGCTCACATTGATACTCGCCATCGTGACCACGGTCTTGACACCGATCACCACCAACGCCGGTGAATGGCTTTACGACCTGCGACGCCACCCCGACCCGATACTGCAACAGCACGCCGAGCGGGGTGGCTGGATGATCTATTTCTGCGTTGCTTTACTGGTGGTGGCGATCGCGCTCGCGGTGCTGCATGTCGCTGAACGCCGATCCGACAAGCGCCGGCGATTCGCTCACGTCATCGTCGCCATCGTGTCGCTGGCTGTCGGGATCTCGTCGGTCGTGCAGCTCTACCGCGTCGGAGACACTGGCGCCCAGTCGGTGTGGGGCGACGAGATCGCGCACCTGAGACAAGCCACCGGAGAGTGAGCCTGAACCGTACCGGGCTTGATGGGTTCATTTTGATCTCTGTCCTTCCGGGCGGCCCGGGTTCTTACCGGCCCGCACGACGCTGACCGCGAGCAGGGACACCGCCGCCGCGGGCGTGATCCACCAGACGGGCAGTGCCGTCCGGCTGAGCGCATAGGTGGCGGCCAACGCGAGCACCACACCTGCCGCGACCGTCCAGTCGTCTCCGACGAAGAAGTCGTACCAGAATCGGGCGAAGGTCGTGAGTCGGCGGATCATGCGGTTTCCTTCGTCCGGGCACGCAGGGCGCGGCCCGACAGCTTTGTCCGGGCACGCAGGGCGCGCGTCAGTAGCAGGCCCACGGCGGCGTAAAACCCGAGCAGCGCCAGCAGAGCAGCGTCCGAACCCGGCCATGTGGCGCCGGCTCCTTCGGCTCCCCAATATGTGCCGAACGAACAAAGCAAGACGCCGACCACGAATTTGATCGTGTTCTCCGGCACCCGGGACAGCGGTGATCGCACCGCCACGGCCGCCCCGGCGACCACCACGACGGCGGCGAGTGCCGCGGCAGCGGCCGTCGGTATCGCGTGCTGGTTGGCGCCGAAGGTGACCACGATGAACACCACCTCGAGTCCCTCGAGTACCACGCTCTTGAACGCGACCGTGAACGCGTACCAGTCGGTTCGGCCTCCCCGCGCGGCAGAGACCGCGGCGAGTTGTTGCCGATAAACCGCGTCCTCGTCGTGCAGCGCCTTGGCGCCGCCGGCACGCAGTATCGCTTTGCGCAGCCATTGAAGCCCGAAAACCAACAGCGCCGCACCCACCACCAGGCGCAGAACACGAAGGGGGACAGCGGAAATCGCTGGCCCGACGACCGCGGTAACCGCGGCGAGTAGCAGCAGCGCGACCGCCACGCCATATAGCGCGGAGCGCCAGTGCCTGGCCGTGCCCATCGCTAAAACGACCGTCGCGGCCTCGACCGCTTCCACGGCACACGCCAGGAAGACGGCGATAAACAGCGCGGCGCCACTCATGCGACCAAACGTACCTAACGCCCGCCGCCCGTTCGTCTCGCGAGGACCCGCGAGGACAGAACCGGGCACGTGAAACGGATCGCAGCCGATCAGTTTGTGAAAAGGTTTAAGAACCGGCCACAACGACGATCCGCGAAGGGCACCGGCTCGCAGTCGGCGAGCTGACGTGATGAGGAGGAACATGGCGACTGACACACCCATGCAGTTGGGCATGGTGGGCCTGGGTCGGATGGGGGCCAACCTCGTGCGGCGGTTGGTCCGGGATGGGCATCACTGTGTTGTCTACGACACCAGCGCCGACGCGGTGAAGAGCCTGGCCGACGACGGGGCCACCGGCGCGGAATCGTTGGACGATTTCGTCGCCAAGCTCGACCCGCCCCGTGTCGTGTGGCTGATGCTGCCGGCCGGGGTGGTCACCCCGACACTGGATGAGCTCGGGACGCGGTTGGACCCGGGTGACACAGTGATCGACGGCGGGAACTCCTATTACCGCGACGACATCGCCCGGGCCAAGGACCTGCTCGCCAAGAACATTCACTACGTGGACTGTGGCACCAGCGGCGGGGTCTGGGGGCTGGACCGCGGCTACTGCCTGATGATCGGCGGGGAAGCCGAGGTGGTGGAACGGCTGGGCCCGATCTTCAAGACGATCGCCCCGGGTGAGGGTTCCGCTGAGCCCACTCCCGGTCGCGCCCGCGGCCAGGGCACCGCCGCCCACGGGTACCTGCACTGTGGGCCAAGCGGGGCAGGCCATTTCGTCAAGATGGTGCACAACGGGGTGGAATACGGGATGATGGCCGCCATCGCCGAGGGGCTCAGCATCATCAAGCACGCCAATGCCGGCACGCTCAGCGAAACGGTCGACGCTGAGACGACTCCGCTGCGCGATCCGTGGGCGTACCAGTAC
>JAFAWC010000308.1 GCA_019242135.1 Mycobacteriaceae bacterium
TGGTCGTGGTCCAGGCGTTGGCGCAGAGCCCCTGGGGGGTGTTCTCGATCGCGATGACGATTCCGATCGCGATCTTCATGGGCGCCTACCTCCGGTTGCTGCGGCCGGGCCGGGTCTCCGAAGTCTCGCTGATCGGGGTCGTCCTGCTGCTGTTGGCCGTCATCTCGGGCAACTGGGTGGCTCAAACGTCGTGGGGCCAGAGCTGGTTCGGACTGTCCCAGGTCGCGCTGTCGTGGTGCATCATCATCTACGGTTTCGCCGCATCGGTGCTGCCGGTGTGGTTCCTGCTGGCGCCGCGCGACTACCTGTCCACGTTCATGAAGGTGGGCACCATCGCGCTGCTGGCGGTGGGCATCCTGATCGCCAGGCCGGTGATCCAGGCGCCCGCGGTTTCCGCGTTCGCGCACAGCGGCACCGGACCGGTGTTCGCGGGTTCGCTGTTCCCGTTCCTGTTCATCGCCATCGCCTGCGGGGCGCTTTCGGGCTTCCACTCGCTGATCTCGTCCGGCACCACCCCCAAGATGCTCGAGAAGCAGAGCCAGATGCGGCTCATCGGATACGGCGGCATGCTCACCGAATCCTTCGTCGGCATCATGGCGCTCGTCACCGCGGCGATCCTCAATCAGCACCTGTACTTCGTGTTGAACGCACCCGCCGGAAAGACCGGAGCTACCCCCGAGTCGGCGGCGGCCTACGTGAACTCACTTCCGCTCGGCGGAGACCCGGTCAGGGCGGAGCAGATCAAACAGGCCGCCGCCGACGTCGGGGAGAAAACGATCGTTTCTCGCACCGGCGGCGCCCCGACGCTGGCGATCGGCATGTCGCAGGTGCTGCACCGCGCGTTCGGCGGTCCGGCCTTGCAGGCGTTCTGGTATCACTTCGCGATCATGTTCGAAGCGCTGTTCATCCTCACCACGGTTGACGCCGGAACCCGCGTGGCGCGGTTCATGGTCTCCGACGGGCTCGGCAACCTCGGCGGCCCGCTGCGCAAGCTGCGCAACCCCAGCTGGCGCCCCGGCGCCTGGGTGTGCAGCGCGGTCGTGGTCGCGCTGTGGGGCAGCGTGTTGCTGATGGGCGTCACCGATCCGCTCGGCGGCATCAACACACTGTTTCCGCTGTTCGGTATCGCCAACCAGTTGCTCGCCGCCATCGCGCTGACCCTGGTGGCCGTGGTGATCCTGAAAAAGGGCCTGCTCCGGTGGCTGTGGATTCCCGGTATTCCCCTGCTGTGGGACCTGGTTGTCACGCTGACGGCCTCGTGGCAGAAGATCTTTTCCGCCGATCCCGCGCTGGGTTACTGGGCGCTGCACCACCAATGCCAGAACGCCCTGGCGGCCGGCAAGACGACCTGCAGCACCGCCAAAAGCGTCGACCAGGTTCACCAGGTCATTCGCAACACCTACATCCAGGGCGCGCTGTCGATCGTGTTCGCGGTGCTCGTGGTGATCGTCTTCGCAGCCGGCGTGATCATGGCGTTGCGGATCCTTCGCGGTGGCGGCTCACCGCTCAGCGAGGACGAACCGCTGCCGTCACAACTCTTCGGGCCCGCGGGCCTCATCCCAACTGCGGCAGAACGGGAGGTGCAACGGCAATGGCACGCCTACTACAACTCACAGCCCACATCGCGCGCCAAACCCGTTGGTACTGGGGCACATTGATGGGTGACACCCACTATCAGCGATATGTCGAACACCGTCACCGCAGCCATCCGGGCGAACCGGTGCTCACCGAACGCGAATACTGGAAGGCGCGTCACGCGGCCGCGGAGAAAAATCCGGGCGCCCGCTGCTGTTAGTGACCGCCTTGTGACCGTGGCGTAGCCGTCCTCACAGCGAACGTCCAGGCATTTGTTCCAGCATGGTGTCGTGACGCCGACGTGGACGATTGCGACTTGGGTCGCCGATGCCGCACCGCCCGCCGGATACTATCGCCACGGGATTTCGCTGCTCAACGGGTGGCTACCCGGAACTATCGAGGCTCTCACAGCCACGGTCCTGTTGCTGGCAATCGGCTGGCGGTCGCGCAGATGGCGGCTGTTGTGGCTGCCGGTTGCGCTGCTGGTGGGAATTGCCGCAGCCAGCTGGGCGCACTGGTACGTCGACAGCCAGGGGATTGCCGACGACCCCGCGCCGCGGGCTTTATGGATGTGGGTCGGGCTGACCGGGCTTGCCCTCGCGGTCCTGGTGGTCGGCTGGAACAGCGCCCGCTGGTGGCGGCGGGGCGTGGCGGTCGCCGCCGTGCCGCTGTGTGTGCTGAGCGCCGGGCTGGCGCTGAACCAGTGGGTCGGGTATTTCCCGACGTTGCAGACCGCGTGGAACCAGCTGACGGCGGGTCCGCTGCCCGACGAGACCGACATGGCGACCGTCACGGCGATGCAGCAGAAACACACCGTGCCGAGCAGCGGCGCAGTGGTGCCGGTGACGATTCCCAGCGACGCCTCCCATTTCAAGCACCGCACCGAGCTGGTGTATCTGCCACCCGCGTGGTTCGCCCAGAACCCGCCTGCGAAGTTCCCGGTCGTCATGATGATCGCCGGCGAATTCAATACCCCCGCCGACTGGCTGCGCACCGGCAGCGCCGCCCGGACGATCGATGCGTTCGCGAGCACGCACGGCGGCAATGCGCCGGTCCTTGTGTTCGTGGACTCCGGAGGCGCCTTCAACAACGACACCGAATGTGTCAACGGCAACCGCGGCAACGCCGCGGACCATCTCACCAAAGACGTCGTGCCGTTCATGATCTCGCAGTTCGGGGTGAGTCCCAGCCCCGCGAACTGGGGCATCGTCGGCTGGTCGATGGGCGGCACCTGTGCGATCGATTTGACGGTGATGCACCCGGAACTGTTCAGCTCGTTTGTTGACATCGCCGGCGACCTCGGGCCGGTGGCCGGGACCAAGGAGCAGACGATCACGCGGCTCTTCCACGGCGACCCGAACGCGTGGGCCGCCTTCGATCCCACGACGGTCATCACAAAACACGGTCCGTACACGGGGGTTTCGGGCTGGTTCGCGATCTCCAGCACGCCGATGAACATGAAACGCAACGTCAACGCCAGTAACGACGCGGTCGGACTGGGCGGGCGCGACGCCGCGGGCAATCCCGGCGATCAGATCCAGGCCGCTAACACCCTGTGCGCGCTGGGCAAAGCCAACGGCATCGTCTGTGCGGTGGTCGCGTCGCCGGGCAGGCATGACTGGCCCTTCGCAACGGAGACGTTCGAGTCGTCGCTGCCGTGGCTGGCCGGTCAACTCGGTACTCCCGGTGTTGCGCGGGTCCCGCTGCCGGGTCCGCCGGCCAACCAGTCCAGCCTGAACTGACACCGCCACCAGAATCTGCCGACCTGTGAATCCACTGCGATTGGCCGGTTACCAAGTCGTTTCCGGTCGGCGACGAACGCGACGTATCTGGGTACCTAGACTGCGTGCACGGGTGGCCGAGGAGCACGTCGGCTGCAATGTCGAAATCGGCCGGCTGAAAGGCTCACGGTGAGCATTCAGGTGCGGACAGCGACCGTGCGGGTGACGCGGTTGCCGTCAAGCGACGCAGCGCAGACCCGCCGCCGGATGGCGCTGATCCGCCGCACCGCGATTGGCCTGTGGGCGATAATCATCGTGTACCGGACCATGACGGCCGGCGTCGCGTTCAACCGCGAGCTGGTGCTGGTGTACATCGCGACCGGCCTGATGGCGGCCAGCATCGGCCGCCGCACGATGTGGATGGTGGCCCGCGACTGGTTGCCGTTCGCGGTGGTGCTGCTGGTATACGACGTCAGCCGCGGCGCCGCACGGCTGGTCGGCACACCCACCTTGTGGCAATGGCAGTCAGAGGTGGACCGCTGGTTGTTCTTCGGCAATATGCCGACGGTCTGGCTGCAGGAGCGGCTGAAACTCGCCGACCCGCCGTGGTGGGAAGTCCTGATCAGCACGGTCTACATGTCGTTTTTCGTGCTGCCGTACGTGGTCGCCGGGGTGCTCTGGCTGCGTGACCGCGAGGTCTGGAAAGCGTTCGTCCGGCGATTCGTCGCATTGTCGTTCACCGCGCTGGCGATCTACATCATGTTGCCGGCGGCGCCACCGTGGGCGGCCGCGCGCTGCACGGCAGCCGACGTCGCGGGCGGCCCGGCATACCCGTCGTGCATGTTCGGCAGCGCCGAGGGCGTGCCCGACGGCGGCCTGCTCGGTTCGATGCAAACCGCCCAGCCCGGCGCCAACGCGTTCGTAGAACGCATCTCCACCCGCGGCTGGGAGACGCTGCATCTGCACGTGGCCAAGGACTTGGTCGATTCGGGTCAAGTCAGCGTCAACATGGTCGCCGCCATCCCGTCGCTTCACGCCGCGCTCGCCGCGATGGTTGCGGCGTTCCTGTGGCAACGGGTGCGGCGCCGATGGCGCCCGCTGTTGGCTGCCTACGTTTTGATGATGGCGTTCACCCTCGTGTATTCGGCCGAGCACTATGTCATCGACATCCTGCTGGGCTGGACACTGGCGGGTGTCGTGCTCGCCGCCGTCGCCCGTTTCGAGTCCGGCCGCCGTTCCACGCCGTCTGAGCCCATGGCGATCGACGAAAGCCGCGAGCTTGAGCCCGCCGGACAGAGCGCGGCTTAGCGTCGCGCCCGCAGTACGCTCGCAACATGCCTCAGCCGCTGACAGTGCAGCAGTCTCGCCAGATTCCCGTCGATGTGCAGCAGGCCTTCGACAAGACGTTGTCGACGCCGCTGCCGACGTTGTTTCGGCGCTGGTACGGCCCCATTCCCCCGATCAGCAGGGTCGACGACCAGACCGGCAGCTGGGACGCGGTCGGTCAGTCGCGCACCGTGCGACTGA
>JAFAWC010000362.1 GCA_019242135.1 Mycobacteriaceae bacterium
CATCCTCTCGGTGCCGCCGTCCGACGCCCTGCGAGCGCTCGCCTCCGACATGGTGGCTGCGACCGTCGTCGCTGGCACAGTGACGTAAATACCGGCGAAAACGATCGCAGAATTTGTATTCTCATCGAGTGCGCACGCGATTCGTCATGGTGTCCGCGACGGTGGTTGCCGTCGCTGGTCTCGCCGCGTGCTCGTCAGGATCGCAACCCAACCATCCCAGCCAGGCGTCGGTGACCATCAACGGGAATACCGTCGCCAGCAAGCAGAGCGTGTCATGCAATCAGCAGATCAACGCGTTGCCCGGCGCCCAGCAGCAGTGGTATTGGACGATCGCCGTCGGCGATCGGGATGTTCCCGGCGTCCGGGCGATGCTCGACGGCAGCGGAGACAAGCTCACCACGGAGTCGGTGCACATCCTCAACCTCGGCGGCTTCACCGGGGCTTACACCAAAAACGACGGCGGCCAAGCCAGCGCCAGTTTTGGCTCCGAAACCTTCACGATCACCGGAACCGCCAACGGGTTCAACACCGACAAGCCAGACCAACCAGCGACCGCGACGTTCAAGATCGTCGCCACCTGCTAGGAGGTTATGAGCTGCGGCTGCGCCGCACCTCTTTGAACGGCACCCCGCGATCGGCCGCATATTCGCGCGGGAAGCCCAGGACACGTTCGCCGATGATGTTGCGCGCAATTTCGGTGGTGCCGCCGCCCAGCGATGCGGCCTGCCGCGACAGGTAGCGCTCTGCGACTCGAAGCAGCTCCTCGACGCCCTCGACCACCCCGGCGCTGCCGGCGATCGCCAGTGCCGTGTCCATTTCGAGTTGAGTGGTTTCGGCGTGCGAAATGCGGATGATTGACCCGGCCGCTGGCGGCAATGAACCGTCGTTCACGCCGTGATAGACGTGGTCGATCAGTTGCTGCTTCACCGCTCGGTGTACGAGCGCTCGGCCGGCCATCTCGTGAAGTCGTTCGTTGTCGGCCTGTCCGGTAGCCGCTAGCAGCGCGCCGTAGTCGACGGGCACATCGGTGACGCCTTCGGGGCCTGTCCCACTGGCGAATTCGGAACCGCCACCCACAGCGCGACGCTCGTGGTAGAGCTGGCGTGAAGCGACCTGCCAGCCGTTGTTGACCTCCCCGACCACAGCGTCGTCGTCGAGCTCCAGGCCGTCGAAGAACTCCTCGCAGAACTCGACCGAACCGTTGACCTGCTTAATGCGCCGCAGTGTGATGCCAGGACTGCCGATCGGGACGAGAAACATCGTCAGACCCTCATGCTTGGGCACATCCCAATCGGTTCGGGCCAGCAACAGCCCGTAGTCGGCGGCGAACGCGCTGGTGCTCCAGGTCTTTGCGCCGCTGATCACCCATTTGTCTCCGACGCGGTCGGCGCGGGTGATCACGCCGGCCAGATCCGATCCGCCGCTGGGTTCCGACAACAGCTGCACCAGCACTTCTTGGCCGCGAAGTGCGGCCGAAATATGTTGACGCTTTTGCTCTTCGCTTCCCGTATCGAGGATCGTCGCGCAGCAGATCGTGAACGTCGGAGTGTTGAGAATCATCGGCATCTCGTAAGTGCGTGCTTCCGCGTCAAACGCCCTCTGATAGGCGATCGGAAGCCCGAGGCCGCCGTATTCGGGTGGAAAGCAGATGCCGGCGAATCCTCCCTCGAAGAGGCACTTTTGGAGTTCACGCGCGCGCTTCCAGGGCTGTTCCTCGCCGCGATCAGTAGGAGGCGGCTTGGCTGGATCGATCGGGGGCATATTTTCGGCCAACCAGGCCCGCGCCCGCGCGGCGAATTCGGCCACTGATTCCGTGATCGGCGCCGAGGTCGTCTCGGTCATGACGCCGGCTCCAGCTCATTTCTGAGGGTGTAGACCCGGACGTTGTGCTCCTCGGGTGTGCCGAACATTGAGCGGTACAAGGTGACACGGCGCAGGAATAGGTGCAGGTCGTGTTCCCACGTGACGCCGATGCCGCCGTGCAACTGGATGCAGTCCTGCACCATTGCCGGGGAATGTTCACCGACATACGATTTCGCGACGCTCACTGCCATATCTGCACCGGGAGAGCGCTTTCCCACCTGAGCCACAGCAGAGTGTGTGGTCGCGCGGCACGCTTCCAACCTGATCTTGAGATCGGCGAAGCGGTGTTTGAGCGCTTGGTAGGAGGCCAGCGGCCGGCCGAACGAGTAGCGGTCGAACGCCCACTGGATCGTAAAGTCCAGTACCGTGGCCAGGACGCCGATGACCTCCGCGCACTGCAGCACGATCGCGATCTGGCTCTGGCGTTCGATCAGCGCGGGCGTTTGCGCCGCCGTACCGACCGCCGCTGACTCGTCGACCTCCACGCCGTCGAATTGCACTCGGGCATAGTTCTTTACCAGGTCGATGGAGCGCTGGGGCTCGACCGTCACGCCAGGCGCACCGGTTGCGATGAGGAACTGGCGGATCCCGCCTTCGCACTGAGCGGTGGCCAGGAATACATCGCTTTCGGCACCGGCCTCGACACGGTCTTTGACGCCGTCGATGCGAAAGCCGGTCCGCGTCGGCGTCGCCGTGAGAGTGGGCTTGTCCGGAGCCCACGGCTTGCCGGGCTCGTACACCGCCCACGATGCGACCACCTCACCTGACATCAATGCCTCGATCGTGGCCGCATGCCCGCCGGCATCGACGAGCCCGGCGAGAACCGTACTGACCGGATGCAGCGGGCCCGGCGCGACGGTTCTGCCGATGAGCTCGGCGATGACTGCGAGGTCTTCGACGCCGTCACCCGAAACGCAACCGCCGCCGAGCTCTTCGGGAACCAGCAGACTCGTCCAGCCCAATTCGGCTGCGTGTCTCCACCACTCGGGCTCAAACGAGATTCCCGCCGCGTGCAGCTCGCGCACCCGGCGCAGTGACGCTTCCTTTTCCAGGAACGACTGCACGGTCGACGCGAAGAGCAACCTCTCCGGCGACTCGCTGCTCATGCCCGATCCGCCTGCGCTACTCGCCGTCCGCTCATGCGCAATCCGGGTGCATTACCCGCGTGCAGGTCACGCCGGGACCGGACTCGGAATCTTGAACAGCTTCATCATGTTGCCGCCCATGATCTTTGCCTTGTCCTCGTCGGAGAGTCCCTCGAGGTCATCGACGAAAGTGATCGGGTCCTTCAGGCCCTCTGGGTGCGGCCAGTCCGAACCGAAGACGACGCGGTCGCTGCCCATCATCTTGACGATTTCGATGAACCGGTCCTCCCAGAACGGGCTGATGTACACGCAGCGCTTGAACGCCTCAATCGGATCCTCGAGAAAACCATTCGGCATTTTCGCGTAGGTGCCCTTGAGTTGCTTGAACAGGTACGGCACCCAGTCCGCGCCATTCTCGATCGACAGCACCCGCAGTTCGGGGTTGCGCGACAGGGCTCCGTGGCACACCAGCGCGGCCATCGCGTCTTCGATGGGCCGCTTGCCCATCGCCACCATCCGAAACGCGGTGGGCTTGAACGGCAGAAACTCGTCGCCGGGCTCCCACACGTTGAGGAACTCGGGGTACCCGCTGTCGGAGGCGTGCATCGACACCGGAATGTCGGCCTCGATACATGCTTGCCA
>JAFAWC010000521.1 GCA_019242135.1 Mycobacteriaceae bacterium
CACGCTCGGCGGTGACGTCGTGAGACTGACCGGGCGCGTGCGGTTTTGCGGACCCGGCGGTGACGCGGAACTGCTCGGCCTGTACTTTGCCGACGACGGCCAGCATTTCGAGTCGCGGCTGCTGATCGACCATGCCGAACCGAACTGCCGCTCCAGTGTGCTGTACAAAGGCGCGCTGCAAGGAGATCCGGAGTCATCGAAACCCGACGCGCACAGCGTCTGGGTCGGCGACGTGTTGATCCGTGCCAACGCCACCGGCACCGACACCTTTGAGGTGAACCGTAACCTGGTGCTCACAGACAGTGCCCGCGCGGACTCCGTGCCCAATCTGGAGATCGAGACCGGCGAGATCATCGGCGCCGGACACGCCAGCGCCACAGGGCGTTTCGACGATGAACAGGTCTTCTATCTGCGGTGTCGCGGGATCCCGGAGGACCAGGCCCGCCGGCTGATCGTGCGCGGGTTCTTCAACGAGCTCATCGCCAAGATCACCGTGCCCGCCATCCGGGAACGCCTCACCGACGCCGTTGAACAAGAGCTCGCGCTCACCCAATCCATTAAGCAAGCCACTGTAGGAAGCAGCGACGGATAACAAATGACGACACTCGAGATCCACGACCTGCACGTCAGCGTCAGCCCGAGCGCGGGAGAGGAAATCCCCATCCTGGCGGGCGTCGAGCTGACCGTGAAATCCGGTGATACCCATGCGCTCATGGGGCCCAACGGCTCCGGGAAGTCGACACTGTCGTATGCGATCGCGGGTCATCCCAAATACAAGGTGACGTCCGGCTCGATAACGCTCGACGGCCAAGACGTGCTCGCGATGAGCGTTGACGAGCGCGCCCGTGCCGGGATCTTCCTGGCGATGCAGTACCCGGTCGAGGTGCCGGGCGTGTCAATGTCGAACTTCCTGCGCACCGCCGCCACCGCGGTACGTGGCGAGGCCCCGAAGCTGCGGCATTGGGTCAAGGAAGTCAAGTCCGCGATGGACGACCTCGACATCGATCCGGCGTTCTCGGAACGCAGCGTGAACGAAGGATTCTCGGGCGGAGAGAAGAAACGTCACGAAATTCTGCAGCTCGACCTGCTCAAGCCGAAGATCGCGATCCTCGACGAGACCGATTCCGGCCTCGACGTCGACGCCCTGCGGGTGGTCAGTGAGGGTGTCAACCGGTACTCCGAGGAGACCCATGGCGGGATTTTGCTGATCACCCATTACACCCGCATTCTGCGCTACATCCAGCCGCAATTCGTGCACGTGTTCATTGGCGGCCGGATCATCGAGTCGGGCGGCCCAGAGCTCGCCGACGAGCTCGACGCGAACGGGTATGTCCGTTTCACGCAATCGGCGACCGCGGAGGTCTAGCGATGACAGCCTCGGTGACCCCACTCGACATCGCGGCGATCAGGGCGGACTTCCCCATCCTCAAGCGAGTGATGCGAGGCGGAAACCAGTTGGCGTACCTGGATTCCGGCGCGACGTCGCAGCGGCCGGTGCCGGTGCTCGACGCCGAGCGTGATTTCCTGACGACATCGAACGGTGCCGTGCACCGCGGCGCGCATCAGCTGATGGAGGAGTCCACCGACGCCTATGAGCAGGGCCGCGCCGCCATCGCCAGCTTCGTCGGTGCCGACGCCGGCGAGCTGGTGTTCACCAAGAACGCCACCGAAGCGCTGAACCTCGTCGGTTATGTGCTCGGTGACAAGCGTTTCGGTGGGCGGGCGGTCGGCCCGGGAGACGTGATCGTCACGACGGAGCTCGAGCACCACGCGAATCTGGTCCCGTGGCAAGAACTGGCGCGCCGCACCGGAGCAAGCCTGCGGTGGTTCGGGGTCACCGACGACGGGCGCATCGACCTCGATTCGCTGGAACTCGATGGCCGCGTGAAAGTGGTGGCTTTCAGCCATCATTCGAACGTCACCGGTGGGATGACGCCGGTGGCAGAGGTCGTCTCGCGGGCGCGTGCGGTCGGAGCATTGACGGTGTTGGACGCCTGCCAGTCGGTGCCGCACCGGCCGGTGGATTTCCACGCGCTCGGTGTCGACTATGCGGCGTTCTCCGGGCACAAGATGTTGGGTCCCAACGGCATCGGTGTGTTGTACGGGCGGCGGGAGCTGTTGAACGACATGCCGCCGTTCATCACCGGTGGCTCGATGATCGAGACCGTCACTATGGAGGTCACCACCTATGCGCCACCACCGCAGCGCTTTGAGGCCGGTACGCCGATGACGTCGCAAGTCGTCGGATTGGCCGCCGCGGCAAAGTATCTCGAAGCGATCGGGATGGACAAGATCGAGTTGCATGAGGCTGAACTCGTGTCGGCGGCGCTCGATGGGCTTGCGGGGATCGACGGTGTGCGCATTGTCGGGCCGACGTCGATGACCGATCGGGGATCCCCGGTGTCCTTTGTCGTCGACAGTGTCCACGCCCACGACGTCGGCCAGGTGCTCGACGACGACGGCATAGCGGTGCGTGTCGGGCATCACTGCGCGCTTCCGCTGCACCGTCGATTCGGCGTGGCGGCCACCGTGCGGGCGTCGTTTGCGCTCTACAACTCTGTCGACGAAGTTGACCGGCTGGTGGCCGGTGTCCGGCGCGCGGTCGATTTCTTCGGTCGGGTGTGAGCCTTGCGCCTGGAACAGATCTACCAGGAAGTGATCCTCGATCACTACAAGCACCCGCATCATCGTGGGCTGCGTGAGCCGTACGGCGCGGAGGTGTATCACGTCAACCCGATCTGCGGTGACGAGGTGAGACTTCGGGTGGCGCTGAGCGACGACGGGGAGCGGGTGGCCGACGTTTCCTATGAAGGTCTGGGTTGCTCGATCAGCCAGGCGTCGACCTCGGTGCTCACCGATCAGGTGATCGGCGTGACGGTGGGGGATGCACTGAAGACGGTCGCGGCGTTCACAGAGATGGTGTCGTCGCGCGGCACAATCGAGGGAGACGAAGACGTCATCGGCGATGGGATCGCGTTCGCCGGTGTCTCGAAGTACCCGGCGCGGGTCAAGTGCGCGTTGCTGGGTTGGATGGCGTTCAAAGATGCGGTGGCACAGGCATCCCGCAGCGAGAGCTTGGTGGAGGAAGGCAGATGAGCGACACGGCACCCGCGGGCAACAGCGAAGCGAGTCGGGATACGGCGGAGTTGGGTCAACCGGATGAGGAACTGCTCGCCGACGTCGAGGAGGCGATGCGTGATGTCGTCGACCCGGAGCTCGGGATCAACGTCGTGGACCTCGGGCTGGTGTACGGGCTTAACGTCGAGCAGGGCGAGCAAGGCCCGGTCGCGCTGATCGACATGACGCTGACATCGGCGGCGTGCCCGCTCACCGACGTCATCGAAGATCAGTCGCGTACGGCGCTCGTCGGCGCCGGTCTGGTGAACGACCTGAAGATCAACTGGGTGTGGAATCCCCCGTGGGGGCCGGACAAGATCACCGAAGACGGGCGGGATCAGCTGCGGGCGCTCGGGTTCACCGTCTAGGTCCCGGGCATGTCCCGTTATCGGCCGGCGAAAGGGTGATGGTCGTCGCCTGAAGCGCGCCACTGCTGTCGTTGATGCCTTGGGCCGCCAAGCATTTGCCTTGTGTGATCGATTGAGACGTCGCCGATGCCCGTTTCTCGTAGGTGGTGTTGTTGTCGACCGTCACGTTCGACGATGACGTGCTGCCGTCGTGACTGACATTCACTACAACGGTATTTCCGCTGACCGATGCGACGGTGCCGCGCACGGCGGTGCCCCGGGCGTTTTGCGGCGAGTTGCAGCTGTCGCTCGTGGTGATCACGATCGTGCGCGCTGGTGCGCCCTGCGCGGCGTTGTGCGGCGCCCGGGCCGTCACGCAGCTACCCGGGGTGACGTCGGTGAGCTGCGCGGGAGTGAGCTCGGCGATCTTCGTCGACCCGGTCACATCGACGGTTGCCGCGCCGTTCTTCTGGGTGACCTGAATCGTGTTGCCCGAGACGGAGGCGACCGTTCCGGCAACGCGGTCCTTGCCGTTCGCCGCTTGCGGTGTCGGTGAGGTACCCGGGCTGGTAGGCGCGGTACTCGCGCTGGAGGTGGTGGGCGAGGTGTTCGAGTTTTTCGAGGCCGCCGAGGTCGGACTGCTCGACGATCCGCATGCGGCCACGGAGAGAGCGGTCGCTGCGGTGATAGCCAGAATGGTGTAGCGCATGAATTCAAGGTGAGTGGCGAATCTGACGATGCTCTCTGATAGCGGTATGAAGCTGCTGTGAGGAGCGTCGCTCGCGCATGGGCTTTGCACCGGAATCGGTTCACGGCACGCGCTTTACCACAGGGGACCGACAGATTGTGTGGTTGGCTCCATTTCGAAACACGGTTGTGCACAGCCGATTTGACCTGTGGATGACCGCGGGTGGTGTCGGCGCCACGGGATATTATTCGAATATGCGTTCGAACATCGGGGTGGGTCCCGGCGGAGTGCGGGCCGTGCTCGAGAGATATCGCGCGGCCGTGTCCGAGCTGGTGGAGTTGCGGCTGGACGCGTTGGAGGTGCCCGACCTGTTCGCGGTGCTTGACACGACGCAAGCCGAGCGCTGCCGGGTGCCGATGGCGGAGCACCAAGCCATCAACAGGATCGTCGAACAGGCCACCCCCGAACAGATAGGCAACTCGTTGAAGAAGGTGCTGGCCGACCGGCTTCGCATCACGCGCAGCGAAGCAGGCCGCCGGATCGCGGACGCAGAAATGCTGGGTCCGCGGTCAGCGATGACCGGGGAGCCGTTGGCGCCACTGTGGACGGCCAGTGCGGCGGCGCAGCGGGCCGGCGAGATCAACACCGACCATGTCCGGGAGATTCGCCGGTTCTTCACCCAGCTGCCATGTTGGGTGGATGAGGCCACCCGGGAACGCGCCGAGAGGGAGCTCGCCCAACAGGCAGCCAAGGTGCGCCCGGACGAGCTGCGGGTGCTCGCCGACAAGCTGGCCGATTGTCTGAACCCAGACGGCAATTTCTCCGACGAGGACCGGGCGCATAGGCGCGGCGTCACCATCGGGCGGCAAGGCAGCGACGGCATGAGTCCGATCACCGGCTGGCTCACCCCGGAGGCCCGCGCCGGGCTGGATGCGGTGCTGAGCAAGTGGGCGGCCCCGGCGATGTGTGATCCGGCTGATGAGTCACCCACGGTGGACGGGACTCCGTCTGAGGAGGCCGTCAATGCTGATCTGCGCAGCCAGGCCCAACGTAACCACGATGCCCTGGCCGCAATGTGTCGCAGTGTGCTCTCGTCCGGCGAGTTGGGCAGCCATCACGGTCTGCCGGTAAGCATCGTGGTCAGCACGACCCTGCAGGAGCTGGAGTCGGCGGCAGGCATTGGCGGCACCGGCGGCGGGACCTGGTTGTCGATGGCCGATGTGATCCGGATGGCCAGCCACGCACACCACTACCTGCGCATCTATGACAAGCACACCAGCCGCGAGCTGTATCTGGGGAAGACAAAACGCATTGCTACGCCCGCGCAGCGAATTGTGTTGCACGCGAAGGACCGCGGTTGTACTCGCCCGGGCTGCACCGTGCCCGGATACCAATGCCAGGTGCATCACGTCGATGAATGGGCCGCACATCGCCGCACAGACATCGACACGCTCACTTTCGCCTGCGAGTCCGATCACCGGCTGCTCGATGAAGAGGGCTGGATTACCCGGAAAAACGCCGACGGCGTCACGGAGTGGATACCGCCGCCCCAATTCGAGTTCGGCAGGCCCCGCACCAACGGCTACTGGCATCCCGAACGGTACTTCCGGATGGACAACGAGTACGACGAGCATTAGCGGCCAGGTTTGGTGAAACCCAACGCTGGCTACCCCCGACGTTAGCCAGAGGGGAAGGAGGCGCAGAACATGGTGACCACGACGGTAGCCCGGCACGCGCACGGCCGACGCCGGGACGGCAGCGAATGGGTTGTTCCGTTGATCCTTGCGGCGTGGGTGATCGTGCTGCTGTGCGGCTTCCTGGTAAGTGGCCTGGGATAGCGGCCTGGCACAGTAACGGGAACAATTCCGCAGACCACCAGCGTTGGGCTAAGCATGGCGACCCGAAACCTCACCACCGATCAGTTCAGCGACGTCATCAACGACAACGACATCGTGTTGGTGGATTTCTGGGCCTCGTGGTGCGGGCCGTGCAAGCAGTTCGCGCCGACGTTTGAGGCTTCGTCGGAAAAGCACCCCAGCGTCGTGTACGCGAAGGTGGACACCGAGGCGGAGCAGGAACTGGCCACGCGGGCGCAGATCCGCGCCATCCCGACCCTGATGGCGTTCAAAAAGGGCACTTTGGTGTTCAACCAGGCCGGGGCCCTGCCACCGGCCGCACTCGAGGACTTGGTGCAGCAGGTCGAGGCCCTCGACGTCGAGGCGGCGATCGCCGCACAGAACAACGGCGAACAGCGGTAACCGCGGCACGCGATAGCGTGCAATCCGTGAACAACAGCTTCGTCCTCGTCGATCGCCCGCGGCCCAACATTGCGCTGGTCACACTCAACCGGCCCGAGCGGATGAACTCGATGGCGTTTGACGTGATGGTGCCGCTCAAAGAGGCCATCGAACAGATCACCTACGACAACGGCGTCCGGGTGGTCGTGCTGACCGGCGCGGGGCGGGGTTTCTCATCCGGTGCCGATCACAAATCGGCCGGGTCCGTGCCGAACATCGACGGATTGACGCGGCCGACCTTCGCGTTGCGGTCGATGCAAGTCCTCGACGACGTGATCATGGGGTTGCGGCGGATGCACCAGCCCGTGATCGCCGCTGTCAACGGACCGGCGATCGGAGGCGGGCTGTGTCTGGCCCTGGCCGCCGATATCCGGGTCGCGTCCGACGGGGCGTACTTTCGCGCCGCCGGCATCAACAACGGCCTCACCGGAAGCGAACTCGGACTCAGCTATTTGTTACCGCGCGCGATCGGGGCCTCACGGGCCTTCGAGATCATGCTGACCGGCCGCGACGTCGACGCCGACGAGGCCCAACGGATCGGGCTGGTGTCGCGGACCGTGCCCGCCGACGAGTTGCTGGAGACGTGTTTTCAGGTCGGCGAGCAGATCGCCGCGTTCTCGCGGCCGGGTGTGGAGTTGACCAAGCGCACGCTGTGGACGAGTTTGGACGCCGGTACCCTGGAGGGGCACATGCAGGCCGAAGGCCTCGGGCAGCTCTTCGTTCGCCTGCTCACCACCAATTTCGAAGAGGCCGTCGCTGCACGGGCCGAAAAGCGATCCCCGGTCTTCACCGACGATCGTGAATAGATCGGCAACACCTAGAGGAGTTTGGCCGTGATCACCGCTACGGACCTTGAGGTCCGCGCTGGCGCGCGGATCCTGCTGTCCGCGACGGCCTCGGCGCTGCGTGTGCAACCAGGTGATCGCATCGGTCTCGTGGGCCGCAACGGGGCCGGCAAGACCACCACCATGCGGATCCTCGCGGGCGAGGCCGAGCCCTATGCGGGAGCTGTGCAGCGCAAGGGCGAAATCGGTTACCTTCCACAGGATCCCAAGGAGGGCAACCTGAGTCTGATAGCACGCGATCGGGTGCTCTCGGCTCGTGGGCTCGATACGCTGATGGCCGACCTCGAGAAGCAGCAGGCGGTGATGGCCGAGGTCGTCGACGACGTCGAGCGGGACCGTGCCGTGCGTCGGTATGGCCAGCTCGAGGAGCGGTTCGCCGCACTCGGCGGATATGTCGCCGAAAGCGAAGCCTCCCGTATCTGCTCCAATCTCGGCCTGCCGGACCGCGTCTTGACGCAACCGCTGCGCACACTGTCGGGTGGTCAGCGTCGTCGCGTGGAACTGGCACGCATTCTATTCGCCGCCGCTGACACGGGCGCCGGGTCTGCCACCACGCTGCTGCTCGACGAGCCCACCAACCATCTCGACGCGGATTCGCTCGGATGGCTCAGAGACTTCCTACTGACCCACGCCGGCGGCCTGGTCGTGATCAGCCACAACGTAGATCTGCTCGCTGATGTCGTGAACAAGGTCTGGTTTCTCGACGCAGTGCGTGGCGAGGTCGACGTCTACAACATGACGTGGCGAAAGTATCTCGACGCCCGCGCCACCGACGAGCAACGGCGCCGCCGCGAACGCGCCAACGCTGAACGCAAGGCCGCCGCCCTGCGCGCGCAAGCCGCCAAACTCGGCGCGAAGGCCACCAAAGCCGTTGCGGCTCAGAATATGCTGCGGCGCG
>JAFAWC010000606.1 GCA_019242135.1 Mycobacteriaceae bacterium
CTGTCAACACCCGAATCGGCCTCTCTAACTGCGTATATATCATCAGGGTTCGTCACCTACGCATACGCGTTTCTCTCACGCTGATTTTCGTTCTCCGCGTCACGCGGGCACCGGCCCGCGCCCTACCCATTGGAAATGAACCGCGAAATAGTTTGTCCGCCTGCGCATTCGGACTGGACCGGATCGATCGTCGAAGCGTGACCCTACGTTGACGCTGCCCTGTACGCGGCGACGACACCGGTAGTCGCCAGTGCGGTGAAGATTGCGAAAAGCCAACGGGCCGCGTCCGCGTCACCGCCCGCGGTCATGTTCACCACCACCCCGGCGACGCCGGCACCGAAAGCCCCGGAGATCAGTTGGACGGTGTTGATGGCGGCCGCTGCGGCTCCGCCTTCGGCGGGATCATCGACCGCGCCCATAATCCAAGCCGAGAGGTGGGGCCACGCTATGCCGACACCGGTGCCCGCGATGAACAGGGCGACCCCCCAGGCGGCGATCAGCGGCAAACCGGGACGCTCATCCCGAGTGAGCACGACCACCAGACCCAGCCCGATGGCCATCACGGCGGGTGCGCACGCCACCAGCCGGGCGGCCGCCCGGGTGGTGTTGACGGACGCGCTGGCCAGCTCCGACAGCGTCCAACCCACCGCGAGCGCCGCACCCAGGAACCCAGCCGCCACCGGCGTCAGGTGAGCGACGCGCTGCCCGAACAGCGGCACGTACGTGTCGACCATCGTGGCGGCCATCAGCACGCCGATGCTCGCGTACATCCATTTCAGCGGGCCGGGACCGAACACGGCGCGCGGCAGCACAGCCGCGCGGGCGCGCCGGTCAACGATGAGGAAGACGCCGACGAGCGCGCCACCGATGGCGAGCAGGCCCGCTGTCGCTGAGAACCCGTGCTGCAGCGCCGCGAGGCTGATGCCCAGCGCCGCCGCGCCGAGGACCAGCAACGACCACGCCGGTATCCGGCCGCGCGTGCCGGCCGGGTCGCGCGAGTCCCGCGATGGCAGCGCGTTCGGCACCAAGACCACCAACGCCGCCATCGCCGCCGTGGCGATGGCGAGCGACCCGAAGGCCCATCGCCACAGTCCCAGCTGGGCGAACACGCCGCCCACAGCCGGTCCCACGACGACACTGACACCCCACATCGCCGACACCAACGCCGATGCTCGTGTCCACAACGGTTTCGGTAGGGCTGCACTGATCACCGCATAGCCGAGCCCGGCGAGCATCCCGCCGGCTGCGCCCTGCACGGTGCGAGCAACGAGCAGCAGCTCCATCGTGGGCGCGATCGCACAGCCCACGCTGCCCACGGCGAACACCGCCAGAGTCAGCAGGTACGACGTGCGCGGCCCGAACCGCGTCAGCAGCGGGCTGACGGCGGTGGCCGCGACCACCGAGCCGACGAGGTACACGGTGAGGACCCACGCGTAGAACCGCCGCCCACCGATGTCCGCGACCGTGCTCGGCAGCACGCTGATGGCCAGGAACTCGTTGGTGGCGTACAGGGCGACACCGCCCGCCAACAACGTCGAGGTACCGATCCGGTCACGGCGGAGCAGTTCGCGCCAACTGCCGCTGCCGACCGTCGCGGTATCGCCCACCCGGCCACGCTAAGCCCTCAACCAAGGTTGAGATCAAGTACGCGGCTTACTTGAGGCCGGCCGCGTCCATCCCGCGCAGTTCCTTCTTCAGGTCGGCGATTTCGTCACGAATCCGGGCGGCCAGCTCAAACTGCAAGTCGCGCGCAGCGGCCATCATCTGTGCGGTCAGGTCCTTGATCAAGTCCGCCAGCTCCGCCCGCGGCATGTTGGAGGTGTCGCGCCCCTCGTAGATTCCCGCGCTGACCACCCGGCCCGGCTCGCCCTGGGCGCGCCTGCCGCGCGACGCGTTGCGGCCCGAGCCGCCGATGCCCACCGTGTCGCTGTCGTCGGCTTCGCGGTACACCTGGTCGAGAATGTCGGCGATCTTCTTGCGCAGCGGCTTCGGATCGATACCGTGCGATTCGTTGTACGCGATCTGCTTCGCGCGCCGCCGCTCTGTCTCGTCGATGGCTTCTTTCATCGAATCGGTGACGGTGTCGGCATACATGTGCACTTCGCCGGACACATTGCGGGCCGCGCGGCCGATGGTCTGGATCAGGCTGCGCGAGGAACGAAGGAAACCCTCCTTATCGGCGTCCAGAATCGCCACCAGCGACACTTCGGGCAGGTCGAGGCCCTCCCGGAGCAGATTGATCCCGACGAGCACGTCGAAGTCGCCGAGCCGTAACTGCCGCAACAGCTCCACCCGCCGCAGCGTGTCGACCTCGGAATGCAGGTAGCGCACGCGGATGCCCATCTCGAGCAGATAGTCGGTGAGGTCTTCGGCCATCTTCTTGGTCAGCGTGGTGACCAGCACCCGTTCGTCGGCATCGGCGCGCGTGCGGATCTCGCCGATCAGATCATCGATCTGGCCCTTCGTCGGCTTCACCACCACTTTCGGATCCACCAGTCCGGTCGGGCGGATCACCTGCTCGACGAACTCGCCACTCGACTGGCTCAACTCGTACGGGCCCGGCGTCGCCGATAAATAAACCGTCTGGCCGATCCGGTCAGCGAATTCCTCCCAGGTCAGCGGCCTGTTATCGATAGCCGATGGAAGCCGGAAACCATAGTCGACGAGGTTGCGCTTGCGGGAGATGTCCCCCTCGTACATGCCGCCGATCTGCGGGACGGTGACATGCGACTCGTCGATGACGAGCAAGAAATCCTCCGGAAAGTAATCCAGCAGCGTCGCTGGCGCCGAGCCCGCCGGCCGGCCGTCGATGTGCCGCGAATAGTTCTCGATTCCCGAGCAGAACCCGACCTGGCGCATCATTTCGACGTCGTAGTTGGTTCTCATCCGCAGGCGCTGCGCCTCTAGCAGCTTGCCCTGCCGTTCCAGCTCGGCCAACCGCTCGGACAGCTCCTGCTCGATCGTGGAGATCGCATGCGCCATCCGCTCCGGACCGGCCACATAGTGGGTGGCGGGAAAAATCCGCAGGGAGTCCACCCTCCGGATGACATCACCGGTCAGCGGATGCAGGTAGTAGAGCGCTTCGATCTCGTCGCCGAAGAACTCGATCCGCACGGCCAGTTCCTCATATGACGGGATGATCTCGACGGTGTCGCCACGGACGCGGAACGACCCGCGGGTGAACGACAAGTC
>JAFAWC010000005.1 GCA_019242135.1 Mycobacteriaceae bacterium
GCTCGACGTAGCGCCGCAGCCACTGCAGGTAGGTCATCTCCCCCACGTCGCCGAAGTACGGCTTGGCCGTATTGGCCATCGCCGCGATGATCTCGTCGCGACGTTCCGCGACGGCTTCGGCGTCACCGGCGACCTCGTCGAGGAGTCGGCCGCACCGCGAGGCGCTGTTGTCGATCTCGTGAATGTCCGCACCGAGCTGACTACGGCTGGATGCCATGCCGCCCGAGGCTTTTCCGGCGCCGATCCACTGATCGGTGCCCTGCGTTTCGACCAGCATCCGCTTGACCGACGGGGACGTGGTGGCCTCCTTGGCCGCCATTGCCGCGGTGCCGACCAGGATGCCGTCGATCGGCATCAGCGGATAACCGTGCGGCACCGCCCAATCACCGGTCAGGTATTCCGACGCGCGCTGCGGCGTGCCGATGCCGCCGCCCACGCAGACGGTGATGTTGGGCCGAGCCCGCAACTCCGAGTACGTGGCCAACAGCAGATCGTCGAGGTCCTCCCAGGAGTGGTGGCCGCCGGCGCGACCGCCCTCGATGTGGGCGATCACCGGCTTGGTCGGCACCTCGGCGGCAATGCGGATCACTGACCGGATCTGCTCGACCGTGCCGGGTTTGAAGACGACGTGGGTGATGCCCACGGCGTTGAGCTCGTCGATGAGCTCGACCGCCTCCTCCAGGTCGGGGATGCCGGCGCTGACCACGACGCCGTCGATCGGGGCGCCCGACTGGCGCGCCTTCTGCACCAACCGTTTTCCACCGATCTGCAGTTTCCACAGGTACGGGTCGAGGAACAAGGAGTTGAACTGGACGGCACGACCCGGCTCGAGCAGGGTCTGCAGTTCCTCGATGCGCGCAGCGAAAATCTGCTCGGTGACCTGTCCGCCGCCGGCGAGCTCCGCCCAGTGACCGGCGTTCGCGGCGGCCGCGACGATCTTGGCGTCGACGGTTGTCGGTGTCATCCCAGCCAGCAGGATCGGCGATCGCCCGGTGAGGCGGGTGAACTTGGTCGACAGCTTGACCGAACCGTCGGGCAGGCGCACCAGCGTCGGTGCGTAGCTGGACCAGGGTCGCGCCACCTCGGGCACCGCGCCCACCGTGAACAGGTTGCGCTGGCCGCCGCGGGTCGCGGCCGGGACGATCCCGATGCCCAGCCCGCGGACCACGGGGGCGGTCAGCCGGGTCAGGATTTCGCTGGGGCCCAGGTCGAGGATCCAGCGGGCGCCGGCGTCGGCCAGCTTGCCGACCTCGTCGACCCAGTCGACGGGTCGCACCAGGATGGACTCGGCCATCTCGTGAGCCAGCTCGGCATCGAGGCCGATCGTTGCGGCCCACCGGTCGATCATCGTGACGCCGTCGGCCAGCCGCGGGGTGTGGAAGCCGACCTCGACGGCGACCGGCTCGAAGTTCGGGGCGAATACGGCACCGCCGCGCAGCTTGTTCTTGCGTTCGGCGGCCTCCGCGTCGGCGATCTGCTGGCAGTAGAGCTCGAAGCGGGCCAGCTGCTCGGGGCTGCCGGTGATCACCGATGAGCGGCGGCCGTTGCGGATCGACAACGCCGGCGGCAACACGGTGCGGACGTCTTTGGCGAACTCGTCGAGCAGCACCTGGATCCGTGCGGGATCGGCGTTGGTGACCGACACCATCGGCGGGCGCTCACCCAGCGCGGTGATGCCGCGACGCCTGGCGACCAGTGTGCACGCCGCCCCGATGAGCTGGATCAGCACCAACAGCTCGGCATCGCGGGCGCCGCGTGACTTCAGCGACTCCACGGCCAGCACTCCTTGGGAGTGTCCGGTGTAAGCGACCGGCGGGGTGGCGGCGAAGTCCATGCCCTGGCGGGTCAGCGCACGAATCGCGGCGAGCTGGGTGAGCAGGATGCCGGGCATCGAGGTTGCCGCCGAGGTGAGCTGCTTGGCGGTGGGCACCGGCTCGCCGGCGGCCTGGGCGCGCACCCAGGTGAGCGGTTCGAAGCCGACCGGCCGCACGATCATCAGCTCGTCGGCGATGGGCTCGAGCATGGTCTCGGCCTTGGCGACCAGGTCGGCGAGCTCGTCCTCGATACCGGCAGAGCTGACCAGGTCCTCGAGGTTGTCCAACCAGCCGCTGCCCTGACCGCCGAACGCGACCGCGTAGGCTTCACCGGCGCTCAGACGATCAACCAGAGCGGGCGTGCTATGCGCCGGCTTCGGGGAATCGCCGTCGCGGCCAGCCGACACTCGGTCGTATTCGTAGAGCGTCACGTTTCGTGTCTCCTCAGCTTCTTCTTTTCGTGTCCCCGCGTATGTCCTGCGCTGCGTCGCGAAGGTGGTGCGATTCCCCGTCGAATCCAGTCGATGCGGCTTGTCGATTCCTTGGCGCCGAGGTCAACGGGGCTCCATCCGGCGCCCGCCGGCGCTGCAGTCGCGGACGGCCCAGCCCACCCATGGCTCCAACAAGGGTGGCACACAACATTCACCGAGATCGGCCCCAGGAATGGTTACTGGCGAGTTCTACGCATAAGTAACCGTCGCCTAGGTAACAGCGCGCCGAATCCGGTGTTCGGGGC
>JAFAWC010000102.1 GCA_019242135.1 Mycobacteriaceae bacterium
GAAGTGCTGGCCAACCGCCCGCAGCGCGACGTCGACGTGATCGTGGTGACCGACGGGCAGCGCATCCTCGGCTTGGGCGATCAGGGTATCGGCGGGATGGGCCTCCCGATCGGCAAGCTGTCGCTGTACACCCTCATCGGCGGCATCGATCCGGGCCGCACGCTTCCGATCGTGCTCGACGTGGGCACCGACAACGTCGAGCTCCTCGACGACCCCCAGTACCTCGGGTGGCGCCACCGGAGGATCGGCGACGACGATTATTACGCGTTCATCGACGAATTCGTCACCAGTGTCCACGTAGAACTCCCCGATGTGCTGTTGCAATGGGAGGACTTCGCCACCGCACACGCGCTGCCGATCCTCGAGCGCTACCGCGACAAGCTGCTCACATTCAACGACGACATCCAGGGCACCGCTGCGGTCACCCTCGGCGCGCTGCACGGCGCCGCGAAGGTGGCGGGCCGGCCGTTGTCGCAGCAGCAGGTCGTGATGCTCGGCGCGGGCTCGGCCGGGATCGGTGTCCTGGACATGGTCCGCCGCGCGATGGTGTCGGAGGGGCTGTCGGAGAAGGACGCGTCGGCGCGGATCTGGGTCGTCGACATCCTGGGTCTACTCACCGACGACCGTACAGACCTGTCAGCGGGACAGCTGGCGTTCGCCCAGCCGGCCGATCGCGTCGCGGGCTGGGGCCTGTCTCGGCCCGCCCAGCTGGCCGACGTGGTCCACAACGTCGATGTCGGGGTCCTGCTCGGGCTGTCCACCGCGGCCGGTGCGTTCACCGAAGACATCGTGCGCGAACTCGCCGCCAAGACCGAGCGGCCGATCATCTTCCCGCTGTCCAACCCGACCAGCCGCGCCGAGGCGCATCCCGCCGAATTGGACGCATGGACCGCCGGGCGCGCACTGATCGCGACGGGCTCACCGTTCGCGCCGCTGCGGCGCGACGGCGCGGAAAGGCCTATTGCGCAGTGCAACAACGTTTACATCTTCCCTGCCATGGGGTTGGCCGTGACCGCGGCGCAGGCCACTCGGGTCACCGACGACATGATGCGAGTCGCGGCCGCAACCCTCGGTGAGGTCTCGCCTGCGCTCGCTGACCCGGACCAGCCGCTGCTGCCCTCGTGGTCGGACGCGCCAGACGTCGCCGTCCACATCGCCCACGCCGTCGGCGTCCAAGCCATCGTCGAGGGCGTCGCCCCGAAACGAAGCCACGAAGAACTGCGCGAGCGTATCGCGACCGTGCGCTGGTTCCCCGAGTACCCCGAAGTGCCGGCTTGAGAGGCTTGTTCAGGGGCTTTCGAACGAATGTCGCCGACAGGAGGTCTGCATGCCCGACCAGTCCGACAACCCGCCTTCCGACCTGGACCGGCCGATCGGAATCGACGCACACGGAACACGAACAGAGTTCGACAGTCTGGGAACCGTCGACGTGCCGGCCGACCGTTATTGGGGCGCGCAGACACAGCGGTCGTTGCAGCATTTCTCCATCGGCGACGACCACATGCCGATCGAGGTGTACCGGGCCTACGGCCTGATCAAAAAGGCCTGCGCGCTGGTGAACGAGCGTGCCGGGCGCCTGGAGCCGTGGCGCGCCAGGGTCATCGTGGCGGCCGCCGAGGAAGCCATCGCCGGCAAGCTCGACGATCAGTTCCCGCTGTATGTGTGGCAGACCGGTTCGGGCACGCAAAGCAACATGAATGTCAACGAGGTGCTGTCCAACCGGGCGATCCAGCTCCTCGGCGGCGAGCTGGGCAGTCAGAATCCGGTGGGCCCGAACGACCACGTCAACATGGGCCAGAGCAGCAACGACACCTTTCCGACCGCTATGCACATCGCCACCCTCACCGAGATCGACGAACGCCTCGTCCCGCGGGTGACAGCGCTGCGCGACGAGATCGCCGCCAAGTCCGCTCAATGGATGGAGGTGGTCAAGATCGGCCGCACACACTTGGAAGACGCGGTGCCACTGTCCGTCGGGCAGGAATGGTCGGGCTGGGCGGCGCAACTGGACGCGTGCCTGCAGGAAATCGACCACACCCGAAACGGCTTGCTGGAGTTGGCGATCGGTGGAACCGCGGTGGGAACAGGCCTGAACGCGCCGCACGGGTTCAGCCGCGACATGGCCGCCGCCCTGGCCGAACTCACCGGCAAGTCCTATGTCACCGCGCCCAACAAGTTCGCCGCGCTAGGGTCGCTCGACCCGATGGTGCGTGCGCACGCCGCGCTGCGCGGCTTGGCGGTCGCGCTCATGAAGATCGCCAACGACATGCGGTGGCTGGCGTCCGGACCGCGGTGCGGGCTCGGCGAACTGATATTGCCGTCGAACGAGCCCGGTTCCTCGATCATGCCGGGCAAGGTCAACCCGACACAGTGTGAAGCTTTGGTGATGATCACCATCCAGGTGATCGGCAATGACACGGCAGTCGCGCTGGCGGGGTCGCAAGGCAACTTCGAACTCAACGCCATGCGTCCGGTCATCATCACCAACGTTCTGCACTCGGCGCGCATCCTCGGTGACGGCTGCGAGAAGTTCCTCGAGTACTCGGTCAAGGGCACGTCGCTGAACACCGAACGCATAAACCGCTACGTCGAGAACAGCGCGATGCTCGTGACAGCGCTCAGCCCGGTGATCGGCTACCAGAATGCCGCGCACATCGCCGAAAACGCCGTCGCCAACAACACCACACTGCGCGAGGCGGCGCTGGTCTCCGGCAAGGTCACTGCCGAACAATTCGACTCAGTCGTCAAGCCGCTCAACATGATCGGCGATGGAGTCGCGGGCGCATAATGGCCGAAGCTGATGATGACCTCGATACGGTGCTCGACGCGGCGGTGCTGCTTCATGAGAACGGTCAGTCAACAGACATGACCCTGATCGCCGCGGATCGGCTCAACCGCGGCCTCGGCGTCAGCTGCACACTCATCCCGTCGTGGGCATCGATGCTGGCGATCGGACCGGGGTCGCCGGCGAGGGTCAGCGCCACCAGTCCGGTGGGGGTGAACATGCGGCGGGTGTCGGTCGCGATGCGTGCGATCGACCGTGCCGAAGACGGTCCGCTGGACCCCGGGATGGTTCGGCACGCGCTGGCCTCGGCGGCCGCGCAGGGCAGTTCATCGTTCGTCGTGTTCACGATCGCGTGTGCCACGGGCGCTGCTGCGCTGTCAGTAGTGTTCGGCGCCAACGATGTCCGCACCATTGCACTCGCTGCGGGCAGCGCCGCGGTCGGCGGCGTCGCGCGCCGCGGGCTTGGCAGGATCGGAATCGGCGCACTGGCACAGGTTTTCACGGCGGCTGTGGTGGCCGGGTTGGGCGGGGTGATCGCGATCACGCTCGGGCTCGGTGCAACGGCAGGAGTCGCTGCGGTCTGCCCGGCGATGGTTCTGGTGCCCGGACCGCACATCCTCAATGGCGCGATGGACCTGCTGGCATCTCGAGTCGTGCTGGGAATGGCCCGCCTCGGCTATTCCACGCTGGTGCTCGCGGCGATCGCGGCAGGCCTGATCCTCGGACTGGGTCTGGGCGATCAAACGCTGGCACTGTCCTCGGCCGATGTTCACGTCTTTTGGTACGCCGACGTGCCGGCCGCGGGCGTCGCGGCCGCGTCCTACCCCGTCTACTTCTCCGCGCCCTACCGGATCATCGGCTGGCCCATCGCTGCGGGCATGGTCGCGCATGCCGCGCACTGGTGGTTGATAACCGTCGTGCACGCCAGCCTGGCCACCGCGGCCGCGGTGTCGTGTTTGGTGGTGGGGACCGCGCTGGCTCCGATCGCGCATCGACTTCGCATCCCGTTCGCCGCCATCGGTTTTGCGGCCGTCGTGTCGCTGGTGCCGGGCATGTACGTGTTCCGGGCGCTGGCCGCGCTGGTTCGGCTGACCAGCGATGCGTCGCCCGCGCTGGTCACCGCCGCGGCGTCCAACGGGGCTATCGCCGCACTAGTGGTGTCCGGCATGGCGATCGGCCTTGCCGTCCCGAACCACATCCGCAATTCGATTGTGGCGGCGCGTGAACGGCGGCTTGATGTTCGGTAAGCCGCACGTGCGCAAGGCTATTGCCGTTGGATTTGTGTTGCTTGTGTTCGCCGCGGCGTCCTCGCGCAGCGGTGCAGCCCACACGGTGAGCGTCAGCGCGCAGGCTCCGGCGGCGCCTGAGGCAGCTGCCGCACCTGACTTCGCGACGGTCTCCAGGCTGATGAACGATGCGATCGCGGCCGATAAGCTGCCAGGTGGCCTGGTTGTGATCGGTCACGGTGGCAAGGTCGTCTTCCACCAGGCCTACGGCTTGCGCAAGCTTGCCGGCGAACCGGCGCTCGATGGATCGCCTGGACCTGCGGAGCCGATGACCGAGGACACGATCTTTGACATGTCGTCATTGACGAAGTGCCTTGCAACAGCGACGGCGGTCGCGCAGCTTTACGAACAAGGCAAGGTTTCTTTCGACGATCCCGTGCAAACGTATTTGCCCGGCTTCAACCCGGGGAACGACCCGCAGCGGGCAAAGGTGACGGTCCGCATGTTGCTAACGCACACTTCAGGCGAACCGGGAGACGTCAACCTCGCAGATCCCTGGGGGCTGGACGGAGCCGATGAATCAGAGGGCATTCGTCGCGCGCTCACCACACCGCTGCAGGGGGGCCCCGGTGCGGTTTTCCGGTACTCCGACATCAACTTCATCGTGCTTGGCGCGCTGATCGAGAAAATCACGGGCGAGACAGAAGACGTTTACGTTCAGCACAACGTCTTTGCGCCGCTGGGCATGGACGAAACCCGCTATCTTCCAGTAGCCAAGGCGTGTGGTGCCTACACGATCAGAGGGTCAGCGATAGCGTGGACCCCGCCGCCGCGAGCGAGCCGGCCGGACGATTGTCCTGAAGGCACCTGGAGCACCGACCTGTTGTCGCGCATCGCACCAACAGCACATGACGACGAAAGCAGGGCCGACCCCGGCAGGAATCCCGATTATTCGTTCCTGCTTCGGGGCACTGTGGAGGACCCGACGGCGCGCCGCATGGGCGGCGTGGCCGGGCACGCCGGTCTGTTCTCGACAGGTCTTGACATCAGCGTCTATGCGCAGGCCCTTCTCGATCGGCTCGCGGGGCGCCCGAGTGTGTTTCCGCTCACGCAAGCGACTCTGGAGTTGATGACGACGCCAGAGCAACCCGGACATACCGCTGCCCAAGTCGAAGCAGCCAACGATGCCGCCCGCGACGCGATCGTGAAGACACCAAGAACGGCAGACCCGCTGCTCGCGCCGAGGTATCCGGCGATCCCGGGACTCAACCTGCGCGGTTTTGGCTGGGATATCGATACGGCCTTTTCCAAGCCGCGAGGCGTGATCTTTCCCGTCGGCAGCTTCGGCCACACCGGCTTTACCGGAACCGCACTTTGGATGGACCCGGGCTCAGACACCTATGTCATCGTGCTCACGAACTCAATCCACGTGCCAGGCAGTCCACCGATGTCGGATCTGGAAGGTGACGTGGCTACGGCTACAGCCCAAGCGCTGCATCTTCACGGCGATGCGTCAACGGCCACGACTTCGACACCTGCTCGACCGGCTGGCTCTTGACCGAAGAGCGCAATTTAAATTCATTCGAAGATTAGGGCGCGACGGCGCCGAAATCGGGCGCTCTGAGCCCTTCCCGCCACGTCGCGATAGGCGCATTCTTGGAGTATCGGTCCGAGACGCCGCACGACATGTTCGGTCGACGCATCGGCCGAGGTCCCGAGTGCGTTTTGGTGAATGACTGCGGAGGGGCGGTGGAGATCGTACTGGGTGTCTCGACGACACCTACCACGGTCCGCATGGTGCTGGTCGAAGGGGAAATGGCCGACGGAGTCATCGTCGACCACGACGTCTTCGACATCACATCCACGGATGGCGCACCAACCTCGAGCGCACCCAAACAAGTCATCAACGCGGTGCTCGGTACACAGGAGGCCGCGATCGCGGGTGGCCACCACCTGGTCGCGACCGGCGTGACGTCGTGTGATCAGGCTGAGGCGTCCGCGCTGCGAGAAGCTCTATCAGTCAGCGGCATCGACGACGTGATGCTGTTTCCAGAGCTGCACGCGGCGGGTGCGCTCGCGCAGACCATTGGCCGAGCGGTCGAATACGATGCGACCGCGCTGATGTTCATCCAGCGCGAGACCGCAACGCTGTCGGTTGTCCGCACCATCGACGGCGCCACAACGTTTGCGGTCACCCGCGGTCTGAAGGGCGCCGATGCCATGGCGGTGCTGACCGAAATGGTCACCGGGCTGAAAACGCACGAGCCGCGCCCGGACGGCATGTTCGTCGTTGGATCAGGCGGCGTGGATGCGACGGCGGTGAAGTCGAATCTGGAGAACCTCGTCTCGATGCCGGTTCGCGCGCCTGACGAACCTGAACTCGCCCTGGCCCGCGCAGCGGCGCTGGCCGCAGCGAACGCCCCCCGCGTCGACGCATCGACGGTCGGGCTGGCTTATTCGCAACAACCTGACGAGGCGGCGACCGGAACCGGCGTACTCAACGGAGCCAAAGACACTTTCGACGACGAAGAGAACCGCAAGCCGTTTCTGCTCGCGGGCAGCGCGCTGGCAACAATGTTCGCTGTGGGCGTGGTGGCATTGGTGGTTTCGCTCGCGGTCCACATCCAGCCGGCGGCCGATCAGCGCACCGCGCCGGCGCCGAGCGCGATGCATCCGGGCGCGGTCGTGCCGGTGCCGCCGAAAGTACAGAATGTGCAGCCCAAAGACTCCGGGGCCGCCCCGCAGACCGTCGTACCCGCGCCGGCGCCGCCGGTCGCCTCCGCGCCGATTCCTTCGCAGCCTGCTGCGCCTGCATTGCAAGAGGTTGCGCCCGCACCGGCAGCGCCCGTGCCCGCGGCGGCCGGTCCGCCGGCGCCAGCCGCTCCGGTGGGGACACCACCGGCGATATTGCCGGCACCGGTTATCCAGTTGCCGGTGCCGGGGTTGCCGCCGATTCTGCTGACGCCCGGGTACAGCCCGCCGGCGGTGACACCGCCGTGGTATCCGGTTCCTCCGCAGCCACAATGGCGACAGCCTTGGCATGGACGCCATGGCGGCGAATAGTTGGCGCAGGCATTTTCGGTACCGGAGAGGAGACGCGATGGCACGGCACCGGCGCCAAATTTTTTGGGGAACGCTGTCATCGGACACCGACGACTTTCGACTCGAGCTGCCCCAGGGCAGTCCCGAGCTGACCAAGATCGGTGCCGACCACCGCATGAAAGTCAATCTCTTTGTTCAGCCCGGGATCGAAGACTTCGTCCTTGCAAACAGGCTTGACCAGCACCGGAAGGTGTCGATTCTGGGCCATCTCGGGGTGGATCCCAGATTAGGACCCGGTGATCACATCCTTGCGGAGAGAATCACATCGCATGACGACATCGCCGTGCGGGCATTCGAAATCTACCAATCGGGAGGTGGGCAATCGGCCCTCGACAATTGGCTGTCTGCCGAGAGCCAATTGCTGGGCGCCTGACGCCACCGGTGCCGCGGTCATGGCCGGAAAGTGTGAAGCGGTATTGGCCCAGGTGCCTAAGGGCTCGGCCGAAATGGTCGCCGCTGTATAGCAGTGGGCATTGAAGTACGTCAGGTAGGCGGCTGTGGCCGCGAGGGCAGCTCGGCGAGTACGGGAATGGAGCAGCCCTAAGCCCAGCCCTGCTTCGATACTGCCGTTGTGAGCACGTGGGCACGTATGCGGTTCTTGAAGGCCATCCGATTCACCGATTCGAACGCACGTGGGCACAGAAGGTGCGCAATACCAGACGCGGTGAGCGCTAAACCTCCGAGCAAGACCCATCTTCCCGATTGTGTGTGCCGAGATGTCATGAGGCTGACTTCTTGTGGAGAACGACGGGGAGGTGTGTCGGGCCGCGTAGGGAGCTGTTGGTCGACCACGTTGCGGGTCCGGTCATTTCGATTCGTGACACGCGACCGACTAGTTCACGGAGTACGGCTTGTGCCTCCATGCGTGCCAGTGGCGCTCCGAGGCATAGGTGTGGACCGTAGCCGAAGCCAACGTGGGAGCGCGGATTTCGGTCCGCGCGGAAAGTGTTGGGGTCGTCGAAGGCAAGTGGGTCGCGGTTGGCCGCGCCGAATGACATCAGTACCCGCGAACCCGATGGGATCGTGACACCGCCTACTTGGTAGTCGGCACGTGTGTAGCGGTAGAGGTTTTGGATGGGGCTGGTGTAGCGGACGTGTTCTTCAATGGCCTGCGGGATGAGGTCGGGGTTGGCGCGGATCATGTCGTACTGATCGGGGTGGTGGGCGTAGGTGTGCAGCATCCCGCCGAGAAGGTTGGTCGTGGTCTCATTACCGGCGATCAGAAGCAGAATGGCGATATAGAACAGCTGGTTGTCGGTGAGCGCACCGTCGGTGCTGTGCTCCAACAGTCGTCCAAGGACGGTGTCCGATCCTTTGAAGTGTCCATCTGCGAGATGCTTCAAAAAATAGCGGCGCAGCGCTACTGCGGCACGCATGGACCGCGCCGTACTCACAACACCGTTGATTGTCGGGGTGAAGTTGATCAGCTGGGTGCTGTCGTCTGACCAACGGCGGAAGTCGGCGATGTCGCTCTCCGGAACGCCGAGAATAGCGGCGATCACGCGAAGCGGCATCGGCGTTGTCAGCCGCTGTACCGCATCACCGTCGCTTGCACCGATCATGTCGTCGACGAGTTCGGCGGCAAGCTTGTCAATGACGGTGCGCCAACTGTCCAGAGCACCTTTCGTGAACGCCGGCTGGACCTGTTTGCGCAGGCGGCTGTGCTGCTCGCCATCGGTGACCACAACAAGATCGGCGACCATCCGTACCCGGGTCACCCCATGGCTACTGGTCACCTGGTCTGTGTCGCGTAGGGCTGCGCGGACATCGTCGAGTCTGTGCAGAATCCATGTCGCGCGCCTTGGGTTGTAATGCACCCGCCCGCCCGCGTGCAATGCGTCGTAGGCGCCGTAAGGCTGCGCTGCGGTCGCTAAGTCCAACGGGTCATAGTCGGTATTGACCGCACCCGTCCACCCGCTGTAGCCACGTCTGTACGTGCGTATCGCCGCAGAGACGTTCAATCGCCCAGCTGAGATGAGAGGCGAGAGCATCGCAGTGGCACCGGTAGCGGCCTCTCGTCCGAAATTCACGATTCAGCACACCTTTCCCGACAGCGCTCTTCTCAGCGTCGATACCAGGGGCCCTGGGGTCAATGGTCGGCAATCAAGTTGAAAGGCTCAACACACCGCCAACCACCACGTTGTCGTGGAAAATGACCTAGACCTGCGTATATTGATGAGACATATCGCCAAAGATGTCTCAACGTGAGAGAACGGATTTCTTGTCTGTCTGCGCTCCAGCGGGAAGGCTAGTGGCCGTGGTACGGAAGGACTGGGTCCTCGGGGCGGACCGTAGCGCCGAGGCGCGGAATCGAATCGTATCGGCAGCGTCAGAGTTCGTCTCGCGCAACGGCTTCGAAGCCTTCACCATCGAAGCGCTGGCTGCGCAGCTGAATTGTTCACCGGCAACTATCTATCGCCATGCCGGGGGAAAGGCTGCGATCCTCGAACGCCTTATTTCGTTGTTCTCTCAGCGAATCATCGACTCGATACAGCAAGCGATAGCCGGGATTGAGGGAACTGAGCGTGTCGCG
>JAFAWC010000263.1 GCA_019242135.1 Mycobacteriaceae bacterium
AACCAGGCGTTCGTCGGGCAATGCGTCAGCCTCGGCCGCAAGCGGGCGACGGTTCAGCTGTCACACACCGACGACACGCCCCGGCGGACGTACATCGCGGGACGCCCGGCAGCAGCGATCAAGGAATGGATTTGCAAGGGCACGGTCAGTTTCATTGCGCGCGAGGGGCGCCGACCGGGCTCGTACTTCTGGCTCCGGGGCGGCAAGAGGCCCACGGCAGAACGGGTGGCGGTCGGATGAGTGATTCGTCTCGCGGTGGTGCCGAGCACGCTGAGCGGTTCACCCACCTGCGGCCGCTGTTGTTCACGATCGTCTACGAGATCCTCGGCTCGGCCAGCGAATCCGATGACGTGCTGCAGGACAGCTACCTGCGCTGGGCGCAGGTCGACCTGGCCACGGTGCGGGACACCAAGTCGTACCTGGCGCAGCTGGTGACCCGGCAGGCGCTCAACGCGCTGCGTGCCGACGCCCGTCGCCGCGAGGAGTACGTCGGGCCGTGGCTGCCCGAACCGCTGCTGCTCGAGGAGCAGGACCCGGCGGCGGACGTCGTTCTGGCGGAATCGGTGTCGATGGCGATGATGGTCGTGCTCGAGACGCTCGGCCCCGACGAGCGTGCGGTGTTCGTGCTGCGCGAGGTGTTCGGGTTCGACTACGACGAGATCGCCTCCGCGGTCGGCAAATCCACAACGGCGGCGCGCCAGATCGCGCACCGCGCGCGAGAGCATGTGCAGTCGAGGCGCAAGCGGTTTGATCCGGTAGATCCCCAGCATGCCGAACGGATCGCTGCCCAGTTCCTCGCCGCCGCGGCCAACGGCGACGTCGACGGGCTGATGGCGCTGCTCGCACCCGACGTGGCGTGGATCGCCGACGGTGGCGGAAAGGTGAGCGCGGCGCGCCGCCCGGTGGTCGGCGCCCGGAAGGTGGCGAACGCGATCGTCGGCCTGGTTCGAAAAGGACTGCCTGAGTTGCGAATCGAGTGGGTCACCTGCAACAGCGCGCCGGCGGTGCTGGTGTACAGCGGTGGCCGCGTCGATATCGTCATCGCCATCGACGTGGTCGACGGCAAGATCGCCAACTTCTATGCGGTCCGCAATCCGGAGAAGCTTTCGACCGCCACGGTGCCACGCCGGATCACCCGATGATCGTGCGTCTGTCACGCTAGGGCGTGCGCATCGAGCGGATCGGCGGCCTGGGTGACGCTTGCACGGTGCTGCTCGCGGTCGCAGATGCCGCCGACCGGTTCGGATTTGGCAGCGCCGCGGCACTGATCGGTGACTGGTTCGGCTCCCGTGCAGTGATCGCGCCGCTGCGGGCCGCACCCGTGTCAGCCCGCGAGGTGTTCGCCACGCGCGCGGGCGCATCCCACGGCGCCGCGATCGGTGGCGGATGGATCGGGTATCTGTCGTATCCGGAGTTGTCGCACCCGGACTTGACGCACCGGCACGCCCGGGCGCCGCGCATCCCCCACGCCGCGGGCGGCTGGGCGGACTTCGTGTTGCGGCAGGACCGCGACGGCACCTGGTGGTACGAATGTTTGTCCGGCGAAGCGATGCCGTCGTGGCTGGCAGGGGCGCTGTCGCGGCGGCCGGATCGACCGAAGTGCCGCATCGAGTGGGCCGGCGCCGACCGGGACACCCACCGGGCCGGGGTGCTGGCGTGCCTGGACGCGATCGCCGCCGGCGAGGTGTACCAGGCCTGTGTGTGCACCCAGTTCACCGGGGAGCTCGTCGGCGATGAACTGCGCGACGAGTGCGCGCGCGACGGCTGGGTCGCGCGGGCGGCGGTGGACTTCTTCGCCGACACCGTCGGCAGAACCGCTCCCGCACGTGCCGCTTTCGTCGCGGGCGCGTGGGGTGCGGTGGCGTCCCTGTCGCCCGAGCTGTTCCTGAGCCGTCGCGGCGTGACCGTTACGTCCAGCCCGATCAAGGGCACCGCGCCGCGATCGGTGCCGCCGGCGGAATTGTTGGCATCGGCCAAGGACGTGGCCGAAAACATCATGATCGTCGACCTGGTTCGCAATGACCTGGGACGCGTGGCCACGGTCGGCAGCGTCACCACGCCCGAACTGCTGGCGGTGCGTCCGGCCCCGGGTGTGTGGCATCTGGTGTCCACGGTGTCAGCGCAGGTGGCGGCGGACGTGCCGATGGCCTCGCTGCTGAACGCGACCTTCCCGCCGGCGTCGGTGACCGGCACACCCAAGACCCGGGCTCGGCAGCTGCTCTCGCGCTGGGAGCCGGTAAGCCGCGGAATATTCTGCGGCACAATAGGTCTGGCTTCCCCGATCGCCGGAACCGAACTGAATGTGGCGATCCGTACGGTCGAAATCGATGCCCGCGGCTCGGCCGTACTCGGCGTTGGCGGTGGCATTACCGCGGACTCGGACGCCGACAACGAATGGGACGAATGCATGCATAAGGCCGCGCCGATCATCGGAGTTGGTCAGCGGGCCGGTTCTGTCGCTTCTGTCGCTCCGTTCGCTGCTTTCGCGCGCAGCACCGCGTCATAGAGGTCGCGCCGCGAAGGCGCGCCGGAATGGGCGCCGACCACCTGAGCGCACGCGTCTTTGACCCGCATGCCGGACTCGACGAGCGTGCCGACCTCGGCGACCAGCACCGCCATGTCTGCCATGGGCTGCGCGCCGGCCAGGACCACGGTGATCTCGCCGAGCACACCGCCTTCGGCCCAGTCGGCTAACTCGGCCAGCGAGCCGCGCACCACTTCCTCGTGCACCTTCGTCAACTCCCGGCACACCACCGCCCGGCGGTCTGATCCGAGTTCAGCAGCCGCGTCTACAAGACAGGCCGCCAGCCGGCGCGGCGACTCGAAGAACACGCAGGTGCGCTGTTCGGCGGCCAAGGTCGCCAGCCACGCCTTGCGTGCCGAACGCTTGCGGGGGGCGAAGCCCTCGAAACAGAACCTGGCGAACGGCAGGCCCGACACGGCCAACGCCGTCGTCACCGCCGACGGACCGGGCAGGCATGAGACCGGTATCCCTTCGGCGATGCACGCCGTCACCAGCCGGAAGCCGGGATCGCTGACCAGTGGCATTCCGGCGTCGGTGACCGCCAGCACCGTCGCGCCACCTTTGAGGTTCTTCACCAGGGACGGCACCCGCGCGGCCTCGTTCTGGTCGAAGAGACTCACCACTTTGCCGGTGATCCGCACGCCGAGCGCACCCGCCAGGGTGCGCACCCGCCGGGTGTCCTCTGCGGCCACGACGTCGGCGGAGCCGAGCGCCGTCACGAGTCGGGCGGAGGCGTCGGACGGCTGACCCAGCGGCGTGGCCCCCAGCAGCAATCGACCACCGGCCATTCCGACAGCCTACGATCGCCGATGTGACCGTTGCTGCCGTCGAACCGCGCGCCCAGGAGCGCGAGGCCCCGATGATCAGCCCGGGACCGGTGGAGCCGGCGGCCGACTTCGGGCCCACCGACCGGCTGCAGGGATGGGCCATGACGGCGGTCATCGCCGCGCTCGCCGCGATCACCCGGTTCCTCACCGTGTGGGAGCCCACCGACGCGGGCACGCCGATCTTCGACGAGAAGCACTACGTGCCGCAGGCCTGGCAGATGCTGCACAACGGCGGTGTCGAGGACAACCCGGGGTACGGGCTGGTCGTGCACCCGCCGGTGGGCAAGATGCTGATCGCGATCGGCGAAGCGCTGTTCGGCTACAACGGCCTGGGCTGGCGGTTCAGCGGCGCGGTGCTGGGGGTCGTTCTCGTCGTGGTGGTCGCGCGGACCGCTCGGCGGATCAGCCGCTCGACGCTGGTCGGCGGGATCGCCGGCTTGCTGATCATCGCCGACGGGGTCAGTTTCGTCACGGCGCGCACAGCGCTGCTCGACGGATTTTTGACCGTGTTTGTCGTGGCGGCGTTCGGCGCGCTGATCGTCGACCGCGACCAGGTCCGGGCGCGCATGCACACCGCCTACGTCGAGGGCCGCATCGCCGACACCCCGCTGGGCCCGCGGCTGGGGGTGCGGTGGTGGCGCTTCGGCGCGGGAGTGCTGCTCGGGCTGGGGTTCGCCACCAAATGGTCCGGGCTGTACTTCATGGTGTGCTTCGCGGCGTTGTCGTTGGCGTTCGACGTAGCCGCCCGACGGCAGTACCACGTCCCGCGGCCCTGGCTGGGTGTCTTGCGCCGCGACGTAGCCCCCACCGCCTACGTGACGGCGGTCATTCCGTTCGCGGTCTACCTGGCGTCATATGCACCGTGGTTCGCGTCCGAGACCGCGGTCGACCGCTACGAGGTGGGGCGGTCGATCGGTCCCGGCGGCCTGCTGCCGGACGCGGTCCGATCGCTCTGGCACTACACCTACGGCGTGTACAAATTCCACGCCGGGCTGACCAACGCCGCGGGGAATTACCACCCGTGGGAGTCCAAGCCGTGGGCGTGGCCGATGTCACTGCGGCCGGTGCTGTACGCGATAGACCAGCAGAACGTTCCCGGCTGCGGAACCCAGTCCTGCGTCAAGGCGGTGCTGCTCGTCGGCACCCCGGCGTTGTGGTGGATCGCGGTGCCGGTGCTGCTGTGGGCACTGTGGCGGGCCGCGGTCAAGCGTGACTGGCGGTACGGCGCGGTGCTGGTCGGCTACTGCGCGGGCTGGTTGCCGTGGTTCGGTGACATCGGGCGCCAGATGTATTTCTTCTACGCCGCGCCGATGGCGGCATTCCTGGTGATAGCCATCGCGCTGATCCTCGGCGACATCGTGCACAAGCCGGGCCAATCGGCCGAACGACGAACGCTGGGGCTGCTCGTGGCCAGCTTGTACGTCGCGCTGGTCATCGCGAATTTCGCGTGGCTGTTCCCGGTGCTCACCGGGATCCCGATGTCCCCGCAGACCTGGAACATGGAGATCTGGCTGCCCAGCTGGCGGTGATCAACGGCGCTGGGGTCATCGGCGCGCTGGGGTCATCGGCGCGCTGGGATCCTCGGCGCGCTGGGGTCATGGACGCGCTCGGCCTCGGCGCCGCAGCAGGACAACCATCAGCACGACCCCAGCGACGGCCACGACGAGCACGAACAGCAGCGCACCCGCGACGAACAACAACGGCGTGATATCGGTGTTTTTGTCTTGATAGATGACCTGTTGATAGGGGTCGTCGGTGGGAGCGACACCGAACTCGAAGTCCGAGGTGATCGACCCGGGGTCGGCGATCTGAACCGATGTCTTGGTGAGGTATGCACCACCGTCGTGAGCCAATGAGGACAGCGCCGCGTCGTTGATGCGGCCCGCGACCAAACCCGCGTAGTCGACCGTCGTGCTCTGCGTCGCGGCATCGGAGTCGGTGCGCTGCATGCGGTGCTGGCCGAGCGTGTACACCACGACCTGTTGCGGTGTGTGCGCCGCCGCCGACATCCGCATGGGGTAGACCAACCGGCCGGAGCTGAACGTCAACATCACCGGGTCCACCGAACCGTCAAGCGCGACAGTGCTGGTGAGCCGCATCGCGACAAACGACCAGCCTTGTTTCAGGTAGGGGTCAAGCCGGCTGACAACTTCCGGTCGCATGGTGTAGCCGTGCGCGTCCAACCACTGCTGGACACCGGACACGTCGCCGCCGGTCAACGTGGTGGCCTCCAGCGGCCCCAGTTGCACCTGCTCGACCACCGTGGGAGCCGCCGACTGGGGGGGAGCCGCCGCCGACATCATTGCGCCGAACGTCC
>JAFAWC010000682.1 GCA_019242135.1 Mycobacteriaceae bacterium
CGGCGGTCACCTCGGGCCGCGACAGTGTCCACAGTACGACCGCGCAGAGTCCCAGGGCGCCGGCAGCCAAGACGCCGCCCGCCAGCGCGATCGTCGCGCCCGGCGCGGTGACCCCCAACTGGCGCAGCCGGACACTGGCCGTCGCGGCATAGATCGCCAAGGGCACACAGGAGCCGAATACGCCGACCGCGATCACCTGGACGGCGATCGGATGCGCCACAATGAAGCCCCTCACCGACGAACCGGGTGCAAAAGGGAGCGGCGGAACGCCGGCCACGCCCACCCCGATGCCCAGACCAATCAGCAACAGTCCCAGTGAAATCGACGCCAGCACAACCAGAGGAGGACCGCCCTGCCGCTGCCGCGGCCTGCTGCCCGTTTCATCTATCCCTGAATCGTTCATAGCTTGAACGATAACGATACCATTCGATATACGCAATATCCGTTCACTACACTATTCTTGTGTTGTACCATCTTGGTCATGTCGGCGTCTGAGGGCCAGCGCGGCGGGGTGGCGTTTCTGCTGGCGCAGTTGGGACATCACGCCGCAGAAAGGTTCAGCGAGCGGATCGCCGCGCTGGACCTCACCCCACCGCACGCCGGCATTCTCCGCGTGATCGCGGCGGCTCCGGGACGCAGCCAGCAGGCACTGAGCTCCCAGCTGCAGCTTCTGCCGAGCCGCGTCGTCACCTTCGTCGACGATCTGGAGACCCGCGGATACGTCGAGCGCCGAGCCAACCCCGACGATCGCCGCCAGTACGCGCTGTATCTGACGCCGGCAGGCAAGGAGGTCATGGGGCGGCTGTCGCGGCTCGCGCGCCAACATGACCGGGCCATCACCCGGGGACTCAGCGAGTCACAGCGCGCGCAGCTGCGTGAGCTCCTCACGACGCTGGCGACCGAGCAGGGGTTGGCTCCGGATGTGCATCCGGGTTACCGACAGCTCGGCGGCCGATGAGCTGACCAGATCAGGCCAGCCGGGTGATCTCGACGACAACATCGAGATCGGTCGACCCGCCGCCGGAGTAGATGCCTTTCAGCGGCGTCACGTCGGCATAGTCGCGGCCGACCCCAACGCTGACGTATTGCTCATTGATCTCTTTGTCGTTGGTCGGGTCGAAGTTCCACCAGCTGCCCGTCCACGCCTGGATCCACGCGTGGCTCTGGCCCTCGACCGTCTCGCCCACGGGCGCCTTGCGCTGTGGATGCAGATAGCCCGACACGTAACGTGACGGAATACCCAGGCTGCGCAGCACTGCCAGCGTCAGGTGGGCGAAGTCCTGACAGACACCCTTGCCCTCACGCAACGCGTCGAGGGCCGACGAGTGCACCCCGGTGGTGCCGGGAACGTAGTCGAGCTCGCTGTTGACCCACTCCGCCGCGGCGATCACCGCATCCTGCGGGTCGTGATATTTGGCGATGCGCGCACCGACACGGCGAAGCCGCCTGCTGTGGGGAACGTAATGCGTTGCACCGAGCACCTCGCCGTACTTATCCAGGACCGCTTCGCTGAGCAACTCGTCCCAGGTGACCTTCTCGGTCGGCGGTTCAGACTTGTCGGTCTCGACGACCGACGAGGCGGTGACCTCCAGTTCGGTGTGGGGAGCGTGAAGATCGAATGCGGTCACCGCGGTGCCCCAATAGTCGAGGTAGCGGTAGGACCTCGTCGCCGGCACGGTTTCGACACGGCTCAAGATGACGTTCTGCCGGTTGTCTGATCGCGGCGTCAGACGCGCCTCATTAAAGGATGCGGTGGCCGGCGATTTATACGCGTAACCGGTCGAGTGCACCACACGAAGGCGCCACATGACTAGATCTCCCCGTCTTCAATGACCAGCGCGCCGTTGCGGCCGGCGTCGCTCCAGGCCACCCAGGGCGCGGAGTGAAAGTACTGCAGCGCCAGTGCTTCCCCCAGTTCCCGGCAGGTCTGCTGCAGGCCTGCCAGGCGTTCCTCCAGCGACTCCAGCAGCAGACCGGGACGCAAGAACTCGAGTTCGCTGCGTGCCCTGCCCAGCAGGCGCTGCGCCTCCGCCGTCGCGCCCACCCGGCTGTGCGGCCGATGGTCCAGCTCGTCGAGACTGTGCTCGGCCAACCGCAGCGAGTAGAACACCGACCGCGGGAAAAGCCGGTCCAGCAGCATGAATTCGACGACGCGGCTGGCGTCGAGCACACCGCGGTAGGTCCGCAGATACGTATCGTGGGCGCCCGCTGAGCGCAGCACCGTCACCCAGGCCGGTGATGCGGCGCTGTCGCCGACCCGCGACAGCAGCAGCCGCACCGTCATGTCGATGCGTTCGATCGCACGCCCCAGCACCATGAAGCGGTAGCCGTCGTCGCGGGACAGCGTCGAATCGGCCAGTCCGGCGAACATCGCCGCGCGGCCCTCGATGAAGGAGAAAAATTCGTGCGGGCCAAGGCGTTTCGCGGCGCGTTCCCGCTCGGAGAGGGCATTGTAGGTGGTGTTCAAGCACTCCCACAGTTCGGTCGAGGTGACCTCGCGCGCGGATCTCGCGTTCTCGCGAGCCGCGGAGATCGCATCCACGATGGAACAGGCTCCCTCCAAGCCGCGAGTGAATGCCACGAGGTCGGTCAGCGACCACACGTTCAGCGGCGAACTTGGTGGAGTTACGCCCAACACCCGCAACAACACCCGCGAGGTCTGGTCGGGGTCCACGCTGGAGTCCTCGAGAAGCTGATGCACCGTCACATCGAGAATGCGCGCGATGTCGTCGGCGCGCTCGACGTATCGACCGATCCAGAAAAGCGACTCGGCATTTCGCGCCAACATCAGTCGATCGCCGCCCGCTGCTGTTGCTGCTGCTGTTGCTGCTGCGAGGAGGTGAGTCCGGGGCCGACGTCGCTCGTCGACTGGACCCGCGTGTCGCGCGGCAACGAACGCACCACCTCGGCGGCCGCGAGCTCACGGTCGGGCGCCGACGCGCGCGATGCCAGCACCCAGGTGTCCTTGGAGCCGCCGCCCTGGCTCGAGTTGACCACCAGCGATCCCTCCATCAGCGCGACGCGGGTCAGCCCGCCGGGCAGCACCCAGACGTCGTCGCCGTCGTTGACCGCGAATGGGCGCAGGTCGACATGGCGCGGCGCCAGCCGGTCGCCGATCTGGGTGGGCACCGTCGAGAGCTGGACCACCGGCTGCGCGATCCATCCGCGCGGGTCGTTGCGGATCTTCTTCGCGGTGGCGGCGAGCTCCTTCTCCGAGGCGTCGGGCCCGAAGACGATGCCGTACCCACCGGACCCCTCGACCGGCTTGATCACCAACTCGTCGATCCGGTCGAGCACCTCCTCGCGCTCGTCGTCGAGCCAGCACCGGAACGTGTCGACGTTGGCCAACAGTGGCCGTTCGCCCAGGTAGTACTCGATGATCGTCGGCACGTAGGTGTAGATCAGTTTGTCGTCGCCGACCCCGTTGCCCACGGCACTGGAGATCACCACGTTGCGCGCGCGGGCGGCGTTGAGCAGCCCGGCCACCCCCAGCACCGAGTCGGGGCGAAACTGCATCGGGTCGAGGAAGTCGTCGTCGATGCGCCGGTAGATGACGTCGACCTGGCGTTCTCCTTCGGTTGTCCGCATGTAGACCTGGTTGTCGCGGCAGAACAGATCGCGGCCCTCGACGAGCTCCACACCCATCTGCCTGGCCAGAAGGGAGTGCTCGAAGTAGGCGGAGTTGTAGACACCGGGAGTCAGCACGACGATCGTCGGGTCGGCCTCATTGGTGGCGGCCGATTTGCGCAACGCGCGCAACAGGTGAGACGAGTAGTCGCCGACGGAGCGAACGCGGTTGGTGGCGAACAGGTTTGGGAACACCCGCGCCATCGTGCGGCGATTCTCCATCACGTAGGACACCCCCGACGGCGAGCGCAGGTTGTCCTCGAGGACCCGGAACGTGCCGTCGGCGTCGCGGACGAGGTCGATCCCCGCGACGTGGATACGCACCCCGTTGGGCGGGTTGATACCGGCGGCCTCGCGGTGAAAGTGCTTGCACGAGGTCACCAGCCGGCGCGGGATCAGTTCGTCGCGCAGGATGTTCTGCTCGCCGTAGATGTCGTCCAGATACATCTCCAGCGCCCGCACCCGCTGGGTGATGCCGCGCTCAAGGCGCGACCAGTCGGCCGCCGAGATCACCCGCGGAACGAGGTCGAGTGGGAACGGCCGTTCCTGGCCGGACAGCGAGAACGTAATCCCCTGATCGATGAAGGCCCGACCCAGCGCGTCCGCACGTGCGGCCAGCTCGGAGGCGTCGGACGGCGCCAGCTCGGCATAGATTCCCTTGTACGGCGTGCGGACCGTGCCCCCGTTGTCGAACATCTCGTCGAATGCGCCGGCGTAGGGGCCCCGTTTCCGATAACCGTCGAAAATTCCCTCGAACTTCTTCACCGGTTGTGAGGCGGCGCGGGTGGACTGTCCGTTCTCGGTCGTCAGGGTGCGAGCGCTCACCTCAAACATGCTGCACCACTTTCGTTGTTTTCGCAGGCCAGAGCCGCGATCCCAGCAGCGGAGCAGCGACGTTGCGCCGAGTGTACTTTGGGGTTTCGGCTCCTCGGCTGCTACCCTGGACACTCGCTGCCCGCTCGGCGGCCGTCGATGCAACCCACTTGATAAATACGAAGGAACTCACGCGTGGCCAACATCAAGTCGCAGGTGAAGCGCAATCGCACCAACGAGCGCCGCAGGCTGCGCAACAAGTCGGTGAAGTCGTCGCTTCACACGGCGATCCGCGCGTTCCGGGAGGCTGCCGCGGCCGGCGACAAGGACAAGGCCGCGCGGCTGGCGAAGTCGGCGAGCCGCAAGCTGGACAAGGCCGCGAGCAAGGGCGTCATCCACAAGAACCAGGCGGCCAACCGCAAGTCTGCGCTGGCGCTGACGCTGCACAAGCTCTGAGCTATCGGCGCGCCGGCCGCGCCACGAGTTCGGCGACGCGTCGGGTCGTCGCCTCCAGCACGTAGTCCGCGTCGGCGGCCGCCCCCTTCACGTCCGCATTCAGCGACGCGACCAGGCGCATTGCGGTGGCGACCGACTGTGTGGACCACCCCCGGGCCTGCCGCTGCGCCTTGCGCACCCGCCATGGCGGCATCGCGAGTTCGGCCGCCAGCCGGTACGGGTCACCCGACAGCGGCCCCACCCGGGCGATGGTGTGCACCGCCTCGGCGAGCGCGTCGGCCAGCACCACGCGCGGCTCACCGCGGATCATTGCCCAGCGCAGGGCCTCGACAGCACCCGCGACGTCGCCCGTCACGGCCTTGTCGGCAATGTCGAACCCCTTGACCTCCGCTTTCCCGCTGTAGTACCGGCGCACCGCGCTGACGTCGACATGCCCGCCGGTGTCGGCGACCAGCTGGCTGATCGCGGCCGCGAGCTCCCGCAGATCGGATCCGACGGCGTCGGTGATCGCAGTGACGATATCGTCGTCGGCGCGGACCCGGTGCGCCGCGAACTCGGCGCGCACGAAATCGGCGCGCTCACCGGCCTTGGTGATCCGCGCGCACGGGTGCACCTGCGCACCGAGCTTGCGTAACTCGTCGGGTACCGCCTTGGCCCGCCCGCCGCCGGAGTGCACCACCACCAACACTGTGCCGGGCGGGAGATCCGCGGCCGCGGAGGTGACTAGGGCGGCGGCATCCTTGCCCGCGTCGGCGACACCGTCCAGCACGACGACGCGCTCCTCGGCGAACAGCGACGGACTCAGCGACTCGGCCAGTTCGCTGGTGGTGACCTCGCCGGCGCGCAGCCTGGTCTCCGGGATCTCATCGCTGCCCGCCTGCGCGCGCGCCTGACGCAGCACGTCGGCGATCGCCCGCTCGACCAGCAGCTCTTCGTCGCCGAGCACCAGATGCAGTCCGGGTGCCGCGCTCACCCGACGATCGTGCCACGGCCGCCCGACACCGCCGAGGGCGCCGCCGGCCGCGCTGTATACATACAGCCATGACGACAACACCCCCCGGCCGGGAACCTCTGCGCGTCATCCAGTGGACTACAGGCAACATCGGCCGCCGGTCGCTGCACGCCATCATCGGCCGCCCCGACATGGAACTCGTCGGCGTCTACGCACACGGCACGGAGAAAGTCGGCGCTGACGCGGCCGACCTTGCCGGCTGGCCGGAGCCCACCGGTATCAAGGCGACCAACGACATCGACGCGCTGATCGCGCTGCAACCCGATGCCTGCTGCTATAACCCATTGTGGCCCAACGTCGATGAGCTGGTCCGGTTGCTCGAGGCGGGCGTCAATGTGTGCTCCAGCGCGGCGTGGATCACCGGCGGCAAGCAGACCCCACAGGACCGCGAGCGCATCCAGAAGGCCTGCGTCCAAGGTGATTCCACAATGTTCGGCAGCGGCGCCCACCCCGGGATGAGCAACCTGGTGGGGATGGTGCTCAGCGGCGCATGCGAGCGCGTCGACGAGATCCGAATCACCGAGTCGGTGGACTGCTCGACGTACGAG
>JAFAWC010000200.1 GCA_019242135.1 Mycobacteriaceae bacterium
TCGCCGCGGCGAACAGTCCCTCTCCGCGCAGAATTAAGGACCGCCATGCACATCGAAGCCCGGCTGTTCGAGATCCTGACCGCATTCTTCGCGCTGGCGACCGTCGTCTACGGCTTTCTGACCGCCTACTTCTTTCCCGGTGGCATCGAGTGGGCCGGCGTCACCGCGCTGGTGATGACCACGGGGCTGACGTTGATCATCGGCACGTTCTTCCGGTTCGTCGCGCGCCGCCTGGACACCCGGCCGGAGGACTACGAAGACGCCGAGATCGCCGACGGCGCAGGTGAGCTGGGCTTCTACGCTCCGCACAGCTGGTGGCCGGTCCTGGTCGCGCTGGCCGCGTCGGTGGCCGCCGTGGGGATAGCGCTGTGGCTGCCGTGGCTGATTGTGACAGGTGTGGTTTTTGTGCTCAGTGCTGCGGCAGGGTTGGTCTTCGAGTACTACACCGGGCCTGAGAAACACTAGCCGGACGCGAGGAGGATAAGGACCAAGGTCACAATCCGGCCGTCAGTTGGTGGATCGACGCCGCCCGGGCAGTCCCGCTCCGCGCCGTTCGGTAATGTTGCCGAGGGCCCCACCGGCCCGCACACCTGTAGAGCGTTGTTGAGAAGGAATCGCAGAGATGAGCGGGCCGCATCCCCCCGGGCCGGAGTCTTTCTCCGAAGATCCGGGTGATCAGCCCGTCACCGAGGAGCCCACCCACGACGTGTCGACCGACACCGGTTTCTCGCAGGCCTACTCGGCCCCCGAGTCCGAGCAGTTCACCAGCGGCCCGTATGTGCCCGCCGACTTAGCGCTCTACGACTACGACACCTACGACCCCGCCGCAGACTACGACGCCCAGCCGCCGACTCCTCCGCGCTGGCCGTGGATCGTCGGGGTCGCGGCGATCCTGGCGGCCGTCGCGCTGGTGGCGTCGGTGTCGCTGCTGGTGTTCCCCAGACTCACCGGCAACCAGGCGGCGCCCATCACGACCACTCCGGCGAAGCCGCCGCCGCAGGACGAGTTCACCACGACCACACCGCCTCCGCCGCCGACATCGGAGACACCACCGCCACCGCCACCCACCCAGACGGTCACGGTCACCTCGCCGCCACCGCCGCCCAGCACCGAGGCGCCCCCGCCCGCACCGGCACCGTCGTCGGCTCCGCCGGCTCCGCCGAGCACGTCGGCGGCACCTCCGCCCGCCCCACCCACCACGACGACGTCGGGCCCGCGGCAGGTGACCTACACCGTGACCGGCACCAAGGCCCCGCTCGACGTCATCACGATCACGTTCACCGACGCGTCCGGACGCAGCCGCATGCAGCGCAACGTGTACATCCCGTGGTCGTTCACGTTGACCCCGATCTCGAATTCGGACGTCGGATCGGTGCAGGCGTCGAGCTTGTTGGGGCTGAGCAGGCTCAACTGCTCGATTACCGCGAGTGACGGCACGGTATTGTCCCAGCGCTCCGACAACACGCCCGTCACCAGCTGCTGATGGAACGGTCCGAAACCGCCGACCGCGCGTTGCTGGCGGCGTGCGCCGTGGTGTGGCTCGCCGTGATCGGGGTGAGCGTCGCGGCGATCGTCGCGCTGGTCCACCTGGGCTCTGGGCGGGCGAGCGAGCCCGCGCCCGACTCCAGCACCCCGTGGGGGCTCTACGTGGTCATCGGCGTCTCCGCGGCCGTCATCCTCGGATCGATTCCGCTGCTGCTGCGCGCGCGCCGGGCCGCCCAGCACGAGCCGCCACCGCGGCGAGCACCGGCACCGGCTCCGCGCCAGCCCGCCGGCGCCGAGGCATCCACCGAGAAACTGCGGGTGTTCGGCTCGGTCACCGAACCCCCGGAACGCCGCCCACCGCCGCGGTCGCCATCTGCCGGCGGGATGTCACCCGAAATGGTCGACCGGATCTGGTTGCGCTTTGCCGCCGCCATGGCCACCGCGATCGGTGCGGCGACGTTGGCCGTCGCGACCGCCACCTACTTCATGGGTGTCAAGAACGACAGCGCCGCTTGGGCGGCGCTGACGATCGCGGGGCTCGTCACCGTGGCAATGCCGATCATCCCGTGGCGTCAGCTGCGCCTGCTGCGCGCGCAGATCTAGTGTTGCCCGTTCCCT
>JAFAWC010000352.1 GCA_019242135.1 Mycobacteriaceae bacterium
AGCAGGGCACCGGGCCGCAGGCCGCGATCGAGGGTTACCAGATCAGCGGCAAGACCGGCACCGCCCAACAGATCAATCCCGGCTGCGGCTGCTACTACGACGACGTCTACTGGACCCCGTTCGCCGGCATCACCACCACCGACGATCCCCGCTACGTGGTGGGCTTGATGATGGATAACCCGCAGCGCACCGCCGACGGCAAGCCGGGGACGTCTGTGGCGCCGCTGTTTCACAACATCGCCGACTGGTTGCTGCAGCGTGAGAACGTGCCGCTGTCACCGGATCCCGGGCCGCGGCTGACGTTGCAGGCCTGACCGCGCGCCTGGGTACGGTGTGACGGTGTCCGTCACTCTGGCGCAGTTGGCCGAGAGCATCGGCGCACAGCTGGCTGTCACCGACCCGATCGAGGTGACCGGGGTGACGGTGCGGGCGCAGGACGCGGCGCCCGGTGACCTGTTCGCGGCCGTGCAGGGGCTGCATGTGCACGGCGCCCGATTCGCTTCGGAGGCGCTCTCGCGGGGTGCCGCGGCGGTGCTGACCGACCCGGCGGGGGCAGCCATGCTGGCCGCGGATGTGCCCGTGCTGGTGCACCCGGCGCCACGCTCGGTGCTAGGGGCCGCGGCCGCGCTGGTGTACGGCGACCCGTCGGCGAAGGTGCGCGTGGTCGGCATCACCGGCACGTCGGGCAAGACGACGACGACCTATCTGGTTGAGGCGGGCCTTCGGGCCGCGGGTCGCGGCGCCGGGCTGATCGGTACGGTGGGCGTGCGGATCGCCGGCGTCGACCAACCAAGCGTGCTCACCACGCCGGAAGCGCCCGCGGTGCAGGCCCTGCTGGCCGTCATGGCCGAGCAGCAGGTGGACACCGTCGTGATGGAGGTGTCCAGTCATGCGCTGGCCCTCGGCCGGGTCGACGGGGTGCGGTTCGCAGTCGCGGGCTTCACCAACCTGTCCCGCGACCACCTGGACTTCCACGCGTCCATGACGGACTACTTCGACACCAAGGCGCGGCTGTTCGACGCGGATTCGCCGCTGCGTGCGGCCGCGGCGGTGGTCTGCATCGACGACGACGCCGGCCGCGCGATGGCCGCACGCGCCGTGCAGCCGGTCACCGTCAGCGCCGACGGATCCGACGCCGATTGGCGCGCCGTCGACGTCACCGCCACGGCGGCCGGTGGCCAGCGCTTCGTCGCCGTCGATCCCGCCGGTCACCGTCACGACATCGCGATCCGCCTGCCCGGTCGCTATAACGTCACGAATTGCCTTCTTGCACTTGCTCTTCTGCACGCCGTCGGGGTGACGCCCGAACGTGCGGCGCGCGGCCTGGCCGCAGCAACGGTTCCCGGACGCCTCGAGTCGGTGGACCGCGGACAGAACTTCATGGCCCTGGTCGACTATGCCCACAAGCCCGGTGCGTTGCAGGCCGTGCTCGGCAACCTGCGCCGGCAGTCCGCCGGCCGGCTCGCGGTGGTGCTGGGCGCCGGCGGCGACCGCGACCCGGGCAAGCGGCATCCGATGGGTCGCATCGCCGCAGAGCTGGCCGACCTGCTTGTCGTCACCGACGACAATCCCCGCAGCGAGGATCCGGCGACGATCCGCGCCGCTGTCCTCGCGGGCGCCGCCGAGGCCGCCACCGCCGCCGAGGTCGTCGAGATCGGCGAGCGGCGCGACGCCATCGCCTACGCAGTCGGCTGGGCACGCCGGGGCGACGTCGTCCTGATCGCCGGCAAGGGCCACGAAACCGGGCAGACCGCCGACGGGGTCACCCGGCCGTTCGACGACCGCGAGGAACTGGCCGCCGCGCTGCGCGCGATAACCTCCACCGCGTGATCGACTTGACCGTCGCCCAGGTCGCCGACATGGTCGGCGGCCGGCTGGCCGACGTTTCCGTCGCCGACGCCGCCCGGCTGCACATCACCGGAACCGTGGAGTTCGATTCACGCAAGATCACCCCCGGCGGGTTGTTTCTCGCGTTGCCCGGCGCCCGCACCGACGGCCACGAACACGCCCGCGCGGCGATCGCCGCGGGCGCGGTCGCGGTGCTCGCCGCCCGGCCGGTCGGGGTGCCGGCGATTGTGGTGAGTCCGACTGCACCCGTCCATTCGGGGGCCAGTGTCCTCGAGCACGACGTCGACGGGTCGGGTGCGGCGGTGCTGGCGGCGCTGGCCCGGTTGGCCTCGTTCGTGGCGGCGCAACTCACCGCCGGCGGCCTGACGGTCATCGGCGTCACCGGATCGTCGGGCAAAACCTCGACCAAGGACCTGATCGCGGCGGTACTGGCGCCGCTGGGCGAGGTCGTGGCCCCGCCCGGGTCGTTCAACAATGAGCTCGGCCACCCGTGGACGGTGCTGCGGGCCACCCCGGACACCGACTTCTTGGTGCTGGAGATGTCGGCTCGCCACCCGGGCAACATCGCAGAATTGGCGGCGATTGCTCGGCCCTCGGTGGCGGTCGTGCTCAACGTCGGTACCGCCCACCTCGGCGAGTTCGGCTCACGAGAATCCATCGCTGCCACCAAAGCAGAACTGCCGCAAGCGGTTCCGCCCTCAGGCGTGGCAATCCTCAACATCGACGACCCGGCGGTGGCCGCGATGGCGAAGATGACCGCCGCCCGCGTGGTGCGGGTCAGCCGGTCCGGGCCGGCCGACGTGTGGGCCGATGAGGTGCGCCTCGACGAACTGGCCCGTCCGCGGTTTCGGCTGCACGCCGGTGACGTCGACGTCCCGGTCACGCTGGCGGTGCACGGCGACCATCAGGTCGGCAACGCGCTGTGTGCGGCGGCCGTCGCGCTGGAGTGCGGGGCCACCGGCGAGCAGGTCGCCGCAGCCCTGGCCGGGGCGGCTCCGGCGTCGGCGCACCGGATGGAGGTGACGACCCGCCCGGACGGGGTGACCGTCATCAACGACGCCTACAACGCCAACCCGGACTCGATGCGCGCGGGCCTGCAGGCACTGGCCTGGATGTCCCGTCAACCCCACGGTGCCCGGCGCAGCTGGGCGGTGCTCGGCGAGATGGCCGAATTGGGTGCCGAAGCGATTTCCGAGCACGATCGCATCGGGCGGCTGGCCGTGCGATTAGATGTTTCTCGACTCGTCGTCGTCGGAACTGGGAGGTCGATGCGGGCCATGCATCACGGAGCGGTCATGGAGGGTTCGTGGGGAGGCGAGGCCACCGTGGTCGATGACGCCGACGCGGCGCTGTCACTGCTGCGCGCCGAGCTGAAACCCGGCGACGTCGTCCTGGTCAAAGCGTCCAACGCGGCGGGATTGGGCCGCTTGGCCCAAGCTCTGGCGCGGGCCACGACCGCATGAGACAGGTACTCATCGCCGTCGGCATCGCCCTGACGGTGTCGATCCTGCTGACTCCGCTGCTGATCAATCTGTTCACCCGGGGGGGATTGGGCCAGGAGATCCGCTCCGATGGCCCGCCGAGCCACAAGACCAAGCGCGGCACCCCGTCGATGGGCGGCGTAGCGATCGTCACCGGCATCTGGGCCGGCTATCTGGGCACTCACCTCGTCGGTCTGGCGCTCGACGGGAAGGGGCCGTCCGCGTCCGGGCTGCTCGTCCTGAGCCTCGCGACGGTGCTGGGCGCCGTCGGGTTCCTCGACGACCTGATCAAGATCCGCAAGGCTCGCAATCTCGGGCTGAACAAGACCGCCAAGGCCGTCGGGCAAATCGTCGCCGCGGTTCTTTTCGGCCTGCTGGTGCTGCAGTTCCCCAACCGCGACGGCATCACGCCCGCGGGCGCCCAGCTGTCCTACGTTCGCGAGATCGCGACGGTCACGTTGGCGCCCGCGCTTTTCGTGCTGTTCTGCGTCGTGGCGGTCAGCGCGTGGTCCAACGCGGTGAACTTCACCGACGGGCTCGACGGGCTGGCGGCCGGCTCCATGGCGATGGTCACGGCCGCCTACGTGATCATCACATTCTGGCAATACCGCAACGCCTGCTCTACGCACCCCGGCCTGGGCTGCTACAACGTGCGCGACCCGCTGGACCTCGCGCTGATCGCCGCGGCGACTGCGGGCGCCTGCATCGGGTTTTTGTGGTGGAACGCCGCGCCGGCCAAGATCTTCATGGGCGACACGGGATCGCTCGCGCTGGGCGGGATCATCGCGGGGCTGTCCGTGACCAGCCGCACCGAGCTTCTGGCGGTTGTGCTCGGTGCGTTGTTCGTCGCCGAGATCACCTCGGTGGTGGTCCAAATCCTGGCGTTTCGCACCACCGGGCGACGGGTGTTTCGGATGGCACCGTTCCACCACCACTTCGAGCTGGTCGGTTGGGCCGAGACCACCGTGATCATCCGGTTCTGGTTGTTGACCGCGATCGCGTGCGGGCTCGGCGTGGCGCTGTTCTACGGCGAATGGCTCGCCGCCACCGGTGACTGACGTGGTGGCGGATCTGCTTCCGGGGCCGCGGGTGCTGGTCGCCGGCGCCCGCGTCACCGGCGCGGCGGTGATCGCCGCGCTTGGACCGCTGGGCGCTCAGGTGACCGTGTGCGACGACAATCCCGTTGCGCTGCAGGGCTATCCGGCGGCGATGTCAACCGCCGACGCCGCGGCGCGGATCACCGAATTCGATGTGGTCGTCGCCAGTCCCGGCTTCTCCCCGGCGACGCCGCTGCTGGCGGCGGCGGCCGCCGGGCAGGTCCCGATCTGGGGCGACGTCGAACTCGCCTGGCGCCTGGACGCCTCGGGCCGCTACGGGCCGCCGCGGCGCTGGCTCGTCGTCACCGGCACCAACGGCAAGACCACCACCACGTCGATGTTGCACGGCATGCTCGTCGCCGCCGGCCGGCGCAGCGTGCTGTGCGGAAACATCGGCAGCCCCGTGCTCGACATGCTCGATCGGCCGGCGCAGTTGCTGGCCGTCGAGTTGTCCAGCTTTCAGCTGCACTGGGCGCCGTCATTGCGGCCGGAGGCCGGGGTGGTGCTCAACGTCGCCGAGGACCACTTGGACTGGCACGGCACGTTCGCGCACTACGCCGCGGCGAAGGCCAGGGCGCTGACGGGGCGGGTGGCTGTCGCCGGACTGGACGACCCGGTGGCGGCGCGGCTGCTCGCCGACGCGTCCGCGGCCGTGCGCGTCGGCTTCCGGCTCGGCGAACCGGCGGACGGGGAGCTGGGCGTTCGCGACGGGATGCTGCTCGACCGCGCGTTTGCCGACGCGATTCCGCTGGCGCCGGCCTCGCAGATCCCGGTACCCGGACCCGTCGGAGTGCTCGACGCGCTCGGCGCGGCCGCGCTGGCCCGCGCGGTGGACGTGCCCGCGGACGCGATCGCGGCGGCGTTGTCGTCGTTTCGCATGGCGCCGCACCGCGCCCAGCTGGTCGCGGTCCTCGACGGTGTCGCATACGTCGACGACTCCAAGGCCACCAATCCGCACGCGGCGCAGTCGTCGATCGCGGCCTACCCGAGGGTGGTCTGGGTGGCCGGCGGGTTGCTCAAGGGCGCCTCGGTCGACGAGATGGTGCCCCGGGTCGCAGATCGGCTGGTTGGCGCGGTGCTGATCGGCCGCGACCGCGCAGCGGTTGCCGACGCGTTATCGCGACACGCGCCGGATGTCCCGGTAGTCGAGGTGACCGCGGGGGACGATGCTGTGGTGCAAGGGGCCAGAGATACAGAAGTGACCGGTGTGACAGAACTGGTCGGCGAACGGGTCATGGTCTTGGCCGTCGATGCGGCCAGGCGGCTCGCGCGGCCGGGCGACACCGTGCTGCTGGCCCCCGCCGGGGCCTCGTTCGACCAGTTCACCGGCTACGCGCAGCGCGGCGATGCCTTCGCCGCGGCGGTGCGCGGCGCATCCCGGTAGCAGCCGATGCGCAAGATGCTGGCCCGGCTGGTGCGCCGGGGCGAGGGTTCTGGGGTCGGCGTCTGGCTGGGGCACCCGATGACGTCGTTTCACCTCGTCATCGCGGTGGTGGCGCTGCTGACCACGCTCGGGCTGACCATGGTCCTTTCGGCGTCCGGGGTGCGCTCCTACGACGACGACGGGTCGCCGTGGATCATTTTCGGGCGCCAGGTGCTCTGGACGGTCATCGGCCTCGTCGGCTTCTATATCGCGCTCCGGGTCCCCGTGCGGGTGTTCCGGCGCACCGCATCGGCCAGCTTCGCGCTGACGATCGTGATGCTGGTTCTTGTTCTCGTGCCCGGAATCGGCAACGAGGCCCACGGATCTCGGGGCTGGTTCGTCGTGGCCGGGTTGTCGATGCAGCCGTCGGAGTTGGCCAAGATCGCGTTCGCGATCTGGGGGGCCCACCTGCTGGCCGCCCGCCGCATGGAGCGCGCGTCGCTGCGGGAAATGCTCATCCCGCTGGTGCCGGGCGCCGTGATCGCACTCGGTCTGATCGTCGCCCAGCCCGACCTCGGGCAAACGGTGTCGCTGGCGATCATCCTGCTCGGCCTGCTGTGGTACGGCGGCCTGCCGCTGCGGGTGTTTGTCAGTTCGCTGTTCGCCGCGGTCAGCGCCGCCGCGGTCCTGGCGGTCTCGGCGGGGTATCGGTCCGACCGCGTGCGGTCCTGGCTGGACCCCGGTGCCGACCCGCAGGATGCGGGCTACCAGGCCAAACAGGCGAAATTCGCACTGGCCAACGGCGGCATCTTCGGTGACGGACTCGGTCAGGGGACCGCCAAGTGGAACTATCTGCCCAACGCCCACAACGACTTCATCTTCGCGATCATCGGCGAGGAGCTGGGGTTCGTCGGCGCGTTCGGGCTGCTGTGCCTGTTCGGGCTGTTCGCCTACACCGGTATGCGGGTGGCTCGCCGCTCGGCCGACCCGTTTTTGCGACTGCTGACCGCGACCGTGACGATGTGGGTGCTGGGCCAGGCATTCATCAACGTCGGGTACGTGGTCGGGCTGCTGCCCATCACCGGGCTGCAGTTGCCCCTGATCTCGGCTGGCGGGACATCCACGGCCGCAACACTTTTCATCATGGGAATGGTCGCGAACGCGGCCCGGCACGAGCCGGAGGCGGTGGCGGCGCTGCGGGCGGGCCGCGACGACCGGGTGAACCGGCTGCTGCGCCTGCAGCCGCCGGAACCGTACACCCCGTCGCGCACCGAGGCGTTGCGCGACCGGCTGCGGTCACGGCCCGCGGCCAAAACGCCGCGCGCGTCGGGGCATCATAGAGTCGGCCAGCGTCATCGCGGCCAGCGCCGCCCGACGAAGAACGGGGGTGGGCGCAGACGGGCTCTGGAAGGTCAGCGGTGAATAGCCATCAAACGGTAGGGGCGCTTTCGGTGGTGCTGGCCGGGGGCGGCACAGCCGGTCACGTCGAGCCGGCGATGGCCGTCGCCGACGCGCTGAAGTCCCTCGATGCCGCGGTGCAGATCACCGCGTTGGGCACCGCGCGCGGGCTGGAGACCCGGCTGGTGCCTGAGCGCGGCTATCGCCTCGAGCTCATCACGCCGGTGCCGCTGCCGCGCAAGCTCAACGAGGACCTCCTCCGGCTGCCGCCGCGGGTGTGGCGGGCCGTCCGGGAGAGCCGCGCGGTCCTCGACCAGGTCGCCGCCGACGTGGTCGTCGGGTTCGGCGGCTACGTTGCGCTGCCGGCCTATCTGGCCGCCCGCGGCGGTCCGCGGCGGTCTCGGATCCCGGTCGTGGTCCACGAGGCCAACGCCAGTGCTGGGTTGGCGAACCGCGTCGGCGCACGAGGCGCGCGGCGGGTGCTCTCGGCAGTGCCCGACTGCGGGCTGGCCCGCGCCGAGGTCGTCGGGGTGCCGGTGCGCGCGGAGATCACCGCGTTGGACCGCAGCGCAATGCGCGCAGCGGCGCGCGCCCACTTCGGTTTCGCCGAGGATGCGCTCGTCCTGTTGGTGTTCGGCGGCTCTCAGGGTGCCGTGTCGATCAATCGAGCGGTCGCTGCGGCCGCGAAAAAACTTGCCACTGCGGGCATTTCGGTACTTCATGCGCACGGGCCGAAGAACCGCCTCGACCTTCCGGAGCCCGCCGACGGCGACCCGCCGTATGTCGCGGTCCCGTATCTGACCCGGATGGACCTGGCCTACGCGGCGGCCGACCTGGCGGTGTGCCGGTCGGGTGCGATGACGGTTGCCGAGGTGTCGGCCGTCGGGCTGCCCGCCGTCTACGTTCCGCTGCCGATCGGCAACGGCGAGCAACGCCTCAACGCGCTGCCGGTGGTCAACGCGGGCGGCGGGCTACTGGTAGCTGATCGTGACCTCACGGCCGACCATGTCGCCGACACGGTGGCGGCGGTGCTCACCGATGCTCCCCGGCTCGCGGCGATGACCGCCGCGGCGGCGCTGGCGGGCCACCCCGACGCCGCCCGACGGGTCGCGCAGGTCGCGCTGGAGGTCGCCCGGCGATGACGCTGCA